>CAYPGH010000135.1:0-1510 GCA_964410475.1 uncultured Candidatus Saccharibacteria bacterium | reverse complement strand
TCCCTATCCCGCTCTTTCCGGAGAAAGGGCGGGACGACGGGCGTTACCCGCTACCGTTCTGTCCGCCAAATTGGCGAACGCGTGTCCGGACTTTCCTCTGCCGATTCTGCCCACCGCAGGTGGCTGCAGAATCGAGTATCCTCCGAAGCTTTAGCGAAAGAGGACAAACAATTCCTGCAACTCCCTATGGTAAGCAGTACCAACAGCGACTGCCTAATGCAGAACGAGATAATACCAAGAATTGACCTGTCAAGCAATGTGTAGTATTTATACGCGCAGTGCAATAGCAAAGAAAGGGAGCAGCCATGGCCGCTCAAATCGCACAGTGTGGAGACAGTGGCGGAATAGTCCTCTACCGTCATAGCGTGACCGGGGTTAGCAAGTTTGCTAACCTTGGCGATGAACTCCCGTCAAACGACGGCGTCGGAGGCCGCTGGGAGGCCCTTGCCTCCTACAACGTGGACGAGAGCGAAACGTTACCAAGCTTCATTACGGTTGTTGACGGAAACTCCGGTCCAATTCTCCGATTCGACGCAAACCTCTTCGCCGAAGTGGGGGTGAAGATCAATCTTCGAGGAGCGGTCGGCGATCGTCGCCTCGTTGAGGGCGGTCTGTTTCGTGTCAGACAAATGGAATGGCGGCACCGCGGAAATGACTGTTATCCGCATGTCGTTATATCCTACGTTGGGTCCCTCGACCCAACCAAACTAATCTACGAAGTCCGGTTCGCATAACATCGCGCCCGACGAAATGAAAAGCGCTCGACGGCCTTTCCTGTCGTCGGGCGCTTTTTCTGCCATCGCTTAGAAATGCTTGCCTCGTCTGGTCACGGTGCTCTTCAATTCGGTACGCTGTGTGTCGGTCAACTGATACCCCAATTTCGGTCCCGGTGTATAAATACCAAATCTGCCTGAAGATGCGACTTGTAATTTCAAACGCAGTCGACTAGCGATGACGCCTACAACGTCACTGAGCGGGAGATCGCCCTCTTGTTCTCCGTAAAAGAAAGATTCAATGCTATCCGTATCGACTAGGGTGCCTCGCGCTTTCTTAAGTATCATGAGGAGGCGGAATTCCTGCGGTGCCAAATGTATAACTTCGGAATTTCCTTCAATTGAGAAACTACGCTTGTTATCTTGAGCCAAACGGATCTCACCGAAAGGATTTTCAATCGATTCCGATGATCTGCTTGGAAACGATTCGCTGCTCATATTCATCTAAATTATTTCGCAGGTGCCACCCGCACACGCCAGCTCCTTCGCCTGCTCCGTCTCATCCGTACGCTCGTACATAACAAGCTTCGAATAGTCTATCTGCGGGAATTTTTTTGTGAGTTCGTCATACTGCTTTTTATTTATCGGCTCGTAGGGCGCTAGACGATACACATGATCACTTCTCGGAAGGAACGAGAGCCCGCCAATAATATCCCAGTTCTCATAGAGCCATGCGACAACCGCAACCCATTCTTCTTCGCCGACCGAAATAGTCGCCGACGGATTGTGTTCAGTGA
>CAYPGH010000134.1:0-1542 GCA_964410475.1 uncultured Candidatus Saccharibacteria bacterium | reverse complement strand
ATTGCCGCCTCGCAAGTGTCACGGTCTTCGAATAGTTCGAAGGCCGGTTCTGGTTCCAGGATGGTAATGGGGGGAGAGTTCACCCCCATTAAAAAAACCACTGCTATCACTTTTAATTCGTACAACATAGCTTTATCCTCCTCTGCAGTGATTCTGCTCTTTAATGAACCTCTGTGTCAAGAGCGCTCACATTTGCTACAATCTCCGCATGGAATGGTTCATCATTCTACTTCTTTTTGCCAATCTAGCTCTTCTCGGGTTTCTTTTTATCCGCTCTCGCAGTAAAGATGATTCTCAGGGCATGGTGCTTCTGCAAGGGCAAATGCAGGATCTCTCACGGGCCATGGATATGAAGCTCGGAGAGGGGACGACGCGCATGTTCGAAGGTATGAAGACGCAATTCGGCGAATCCCAGCGGTTAGCTACGGACATACGCGATCTTGTTCACAAACAGCTCAACGAAGTTGCCAAGGGAGTGGCGGAAACAAACGCCTCAACACGACAGGTGTTTACGATTGCAGAGCAGTTGCAGAATCTCGAGAAGGTTCTCAAAAACCAAAAACAACGAGGAAATCTGGGCGAAGCAGGTCTCGAATTAATACTCTCGAATATATTGCCCCCGGATAGATTTAAAATGCAGTATGAATTTCCGGGAGGAGAAACAGTCGATGCCGCTATATTTGTTAAAGATGGGATTATCCCGGTTGACGCGAAATTTCCGCTTGAAAATTACATGCGTCTCCTGGACGAGAAAGACGACGCGCGAAGGCAAGAGCATGAGGATGCGTTTAAAAAAGACCTTAAGCGCCGAATAGACGAAACAGCAAAATACATACGTCCGCAAGATGGCACACTGAACTTTGCATTTATGTATATTCCTGCAGAGTCTATCTACTACGATTTGGTTACAGGCGGTGTGGGATCGGTGAATGCGCGCAGTCTTTTGGAATATGCCCAAAAGGATAAAAACGTAACTATTGTTTCCCCCACGACCTTCTTTGCGTACCTGCAGGTTGTACTCTACGGTTTCAAGGCATTCAAGATAGAAAAAGACGCGATTGGCATAAAGAAGAATGTCGAGATGCTTATGAAGCACATTGAAGCATACGACGTGTATTACAAAAAGCTGGGAAACTCACTTTCGACGACCGTGGGCCACTACAATGCGGGCTCTAAAGAGTTGGGAAAAATAGACAAAGACGTGCTCCGGATCACGGGCGAATCGGCAGGTCTGGAGTCGGCGCTTTTGGACAAGCCCGTACTTGCTGATGACGAATAAACAAGGTATATTGCCTCGACTATGGCTAAAATAGCTATTATAGAAACGGGTGGAAAACAGTATATCGTGATGCAAGACAGCGTTTTGAGCGTTGAAAGACTTCCCGTAGAGAAGAGTGGAAAGATCACGTTCGATAAAGTATTACTCACGGACGATGGGAAAGAAACTAAGGTGGGCACTCCGTACATCACGGGCGAGAAGGTATCGGCTGAAGTTGTGGAGGAAGGCCGTTCAGCGAAGGTAACAGTCATTCGCTATCGTCA
>CAYPGH010000133.1:0-1573 GCA_964410475.1 uncultured Candidatus Saccharibacteria bacterium | reverse complement strand
GAGCAGATCTTGCGAATCTCATGAACGAGAGTGCGATTCTGGCTGCGCGTGAGGACCGCAAAGAGCTGACACAATACGACCTCATCCGCTCCATTGAGAAAGTAATGCTTGGGCCGGAGCGCAGGAGTCATATCTTGAACAAGAAGGAGAAAGAGATAACGGCATATCATGAGGCAGGGCACGCGCTTGTGTCATCTGTTCTCCCGTATGCCGACCCAGTGCATAAAATTTCTATCATTAGTCGTGGGCGCGCAGCAGGGTACACGCTGAAGCTTCCGTTTGAGGACAAGAAGATGCAATCGCGGAAAGAATTCCTTGATGATATTGCAGTGTCTCTCGGCGGCTATATTGCGGAAAAAATGGTTTTTGGCGACATAACAACAGGCGCGTCCAATGATTTGCAGGTTTTGAGCGCGCTTGCGCGTGACATGGTGACACGGTACGGCATGTCTGATGTCTTTGGACCAATAGCGCTCGAAACGTCGCAAGGTCACACGATTTTCGGTGCAGGTGTAGAAAGTAATGAGCAGTCCGAGGAAGTCGCGGCACGAGTGGATGCGGAAGTGAAGAAAATCATTGAAGGCGCACACAAAATAGCGGAAGCCGTACTGAAGAAGCATCGCAAGGTGCTTGATGCTATCGCTAAAAAGCTCATCGAGGTAGAGAATCTCGAGCGTGATGATTTCGAGAAAATACTTATCGCAAACGGCATTACACCAAAAAAGAAGGAGGACATAGAACATCAGCCGCTGGCATAGCCCTGGTCCTTTTTCCGCCAGGACTCTTAGTTTTGAGATATTTGCCAGCGTATCATCTCGTTTCCAAGTCCGTGTTCTTTGTGGGCGACAGGCCAGATTTTTATACCGTCTTCCGTAATGACCGGTTCGGTAACCTGCCAGTCTTTTTTAATGAGTGTTATCGTTTTTGTGCTCGGTTCGAAGCCGAAGAAGCGCGGGCCGTTGACCGAGAGGAAACTTTCGAGCTTGTCGAGAGCGCCAATTTCATCAAAAACTTGCGTATACATCTCGACCGCAACGGGTGCATTGAAAACGCCGAATGCGCAACACGAGGAAAATTTCTTGCTCTCTGGGTGTGGTGCCGAGTCGGTACCGGCCGATACAAAGGTCAGACCTTTGCGAACCATATCGCGTAGACATTCCCGATCTTCACGTTTTTTGACGAGCGGTTTGCAGTGCAGGAGCGCGCGATAGCCGCCGGAGAAAGCGTGCCTGCGGTCATACATGAGATGATGAGGCGTTACGGTCGTTACCAACTGTCCCTCTTTGCCGTTTTTCTCCATGAAGTCTATTGCCTCACGCGAGCTCATGTGTTCAAGCGAGACCCTAAGCTTAGGATGGCTTTCTAGGAGTCGCGGCAAAGTGTCTTTTATGAACACCGCTTCGCCGTCGTAAGGGTCCTCCTCCTCGTCGCGCTCGTTCAGGTGTACTTCTCCATGAAGGAGAAGCGGCATGCCGACCTCTTCCATTTTTTTCAGTACACTCTTTGCCTCCAAGATGTTCCGGTATCCCCACTGCGAATTGGTCGTCGCGCCGAAGGGATAGGATTTGACGGC
>CAYPGH010000132.1:0-1612 GCA_964410475.1 uncultured Candidatus Saccharibacteria bacterium | reverse complement strand
GGCGGCCCTCTGACAGATTCCATTGTCGTCTCTTTCACAAAACATATGAATCGCATCCTTGCGATCGGATACGATACATGTACGGCCGAGTCCGGCATATACTATCGCGTTCTTGAGAAAGCAACGCTTAAACTGAACGGGATGATTATTCCCCCCTACCCCGCCTCGCGCGGATTGTGTGCTTTGGGTGGCATGCTCGCGAATAACTGCGGCGGCGAGCTTACCTTGCAATACGGCAAGATGAACGACTGGGTGCGTGAGCTTGGCGTCGTTCTCTCCGACGGCTCTCACTCGACGTTTGGCCCGCTCTCTGAAGATGCACTGAAAGTCAAGAAAAAAGAACAAACGTTTGAGGGTGAAATATATCGGCGTGTCCACAAGCTTATTAAAGAAAATGAGGTGGAGATTACTGCGGCAAAGCCCACTGTCTCGAAAAATTCCGCCGGTTATGCGCTCTGGGATGTGTGGGACAAGAAAAATCGAATATTCGATTTGACCCAACTCATCGTTGGTTCGCAGGGTACGCTTTCGCTAATAACACACGCACGCATGGCGCTGAAGAAACCCGAAGCCCATAAGGCGATGCTTGTCGTCTTTCTCTCGGATTTGACCGCGCTTCCGGAGGTCGTGCGGCGCGTACGCGCGTTTTATCCTGAATCATTTGAATCCTATGACGACCATACGTTTAAACTTGCCGCTCGATTCGCGGGTGATTTTTTGCAACAGATGGGGTGGCGTGATGCCATCCGCCTCGCGTTCGCCTTTTTGCCTGAAGTATGGCTCATGGTAACAGGAGGCGTCCCGAAGCTCGTATTGCTCGCGGAATTTGCAGAGGATTCTGATTTTACCGCGCGTGACAAAGCGCGCGAAGCGCGACTCGCTGTCAAAGACCTTCCGGTCAAATCTCGACTGGCGTTCGGAATGATGGAAGAAAAATACTGGAAAATACGACGGGAAAGCTTTGCTCTGCTTCGAAAACATATTCATGACCTCGCCGCGGCCCCTTTCATTGATGACATCGTAGTGCACCCGGACGACTATCCGCGCTTTCTGCCCGAACTGAATTCACTTCTCTCTCAGTACGATATTTCGTACACCATTGCAGGTCACATAGGAGACGGCAATTTTCACATCATTCCTCTTGTGGATCTGAAACGAGCAGAGCATCATAAGATCATCCTCGAGCTCACGCCAAAAGTGTACGAGCTAGTGGCAAAGTACAATGGGTCCATTACAGGAGAGCACGGTGATGGCATTATACGCACGCCTTATCTTCACCTCATGTTCTCATCGCGCATGCTTGAGATCTTCGCCGAGATTAAGAATATCTTTGACCCTCTCGACATCTTTAACCCCGGCAAAAAGGTCGGTGGAACAGTAGAAGATATTGAGCGCTTCATGAAAAAGACATAGCGTTTCGCCATTTCCACTACTATACTTTTCTTCTCCATATACTGTTCTTCTGTTCCCTTACTGTGGCTGTTTTATTAACACTTACTAGTTCTGTTTTATAAACGATTACTAGTGATGTTCCATAAACATTCACTGGGGCTACATTAATAAACTACCGCGCAGCCAAGCTGTCGCGGTATTTTATTTTGAGAACCACTCG
>CAYPGH010000131.1:0-1631 GCA_964410475.1 uncultured Candidatus Saccharibacteria bacterium | reverse complement strand
CATCACGCGCTCCGCGCGTGCGAAGTGGGTTCGCGCATGGGTTAGAATATCCTCATCGCGTCAAACGCGATGCAACACGTTCGCTGCGTCTGATGCGGTTCGACGTGCTCACTATATGCATTACGCTTACATCCGCCACTCTGAAGATGGCGGTTTGTACATCGGGCACGCGACGGATTTGGTGAGTGATAGGGAAGCATGAAACAACAAACATCGCCGTTTTGTGGAGCATCAAAATGGATTGTCCAAATCTACGAAACATCATGCCCCCGTTCGTCTCGTGCACTATGAAGTATTTCAAGATAACGCAGATGCACGTGCGCGTGAGAAATACCTGGAAAATGGCTACGGTAGAGAACAACAGACTCCAATTCCTCGGCGCAGTGAAGACGTAAGATTCGGATTGAATACGATGATAGAGAGCGGTTAAACAATTGCCAGTGTTATAGTCTCTCCATGCAAAAAGAGGATCTCTCAAAAGCACTTCGTCATTTGAGGAAGGATAGGGATATCAAGCGGTTAATTTCACGATATCCGAAACCAGATTACACACGGAGAAGAAATGTATATCAATCGCTGGTACAGGCGATAATACACCAACAACTTTCCGGAAAAGCTTCGGAGACCATATATAAACGATTCACGGCGCTCTATCGAGAGAAACCGTTTCCGCTTCCCGAACATGTCTTAAAAACCACCGACGCGCGTTTGCGTTCCGTCGGATTATCAGCACAAAAATCCTCGTACATTAAAGACCTCTCTCTAAGGTTCTTAGATGGAACTATTCAGCCGAAGCTTTTTCCTCGGATGAGTGATGAAGAAATTCGAGAGCACCTGATTGCCGTAAAAGGAATCGGAAGGTGGAGTGCGGATATGTTTTTGATGTTCACGCTCAACCGCTCCGACGTGTTGCCGGTAGGGGATTTGGGTATCCAAAAAGGGTTCCAACGACTATTTACACTCCCACACTTACCAGACGCAAAGAACATGGAGGCGCGCGCCGAATCCTGGCGACCATATCGCACAGTAGCGTGCTGGTATTTATGGCGACTTGCGGATGAGGGGAACACCAGTCGGTGATTTTTGTCAATTATTAGCCAGTATTTTCTTTTGATTCTTTTCAACCTTCCATGTTACGATGCGTCTCATGAAGTTTGAGCGATTGGCTGGAATGCCGCGCGAAAAAGCGGAAAAGAAGACAGAGAACGAATATGAGCGAACGTGTGCAATGAGAGATGCGCTCCGAAAAGAGTTGAAAGAGCTTAAAACCTTTCTTAACACCACTGAAAAGATCCCGAAAACGAAACAAGGAGAAATACGATTGGCGATCTCCAAGGGAGAACAGAAATTAAATAACCTACACGGGCTTCTCGAAAATCCTCTTACAAAAGAACATATTAAGAACGACGCGACTGAAGGCGCGGCGCGCTCCTTTTTCATACCGGATCCGAGAGCGAGTTCGATCAAAGAGAGTATGCGCGAAGCGAATTCTTCTCTGGAAGAAGTGCGTAAGCAGAAAGCCGAGTTAGATAATCACGCGATTGATTGATATAGATATGGACGCGATACTCTCGCAGAGCATGAAGAATCTCATCATGATTCTGGCGTCGGTCATCACTGTGGCGGCTCTG
>CAYPGH010000130.1:0-1708 GCA_964410475.1 uncultured Candidatus Saccharibacteria bacterium | reverse complement strand
TGCGACATATTTAAATCTGTCCGGTACTTCTGCGAGTTCTACGGCCGCCAACGGCATCAACCTTTCTGCCGGTTGTTTCGCCGTGAATGGAACGTGCGTTGGCGGAGGCGGGGGAACAATAACTGCAGTAACAGGCACTTGGCCGATTATTTCTTCAAACGGATCAACGCCAGCAATTTCATTTGGCGGACTCTCTACTTCTACTGCGGCCGTGATAGGCAACATTCCATACTTCTCCGGTGTGAATACTTTCGCGAACGTCGCCACGTCTTCTCTTACTGGTACATATCCTCTTTCAGTAACAAACTCACCTTCAATAATTGGAACCTCTGGTGCTGTGTTTTCTCTCGCCTTTGGCACTACCACTTCCAACACATGGGGCGGTACACAAACCTTCACCAACAATCCCATTCTCGGTTCTCTAACTGGTCTAATCGCGGGAAATTCGGGAACGCTCTATCAAGTCGCCTCCTCATCTATTTTTGGCTTCACTCCTATCTCAAATGTTCTCGCCAAAGGTTATTTCATCGTCGGAAATGACGCAGGCACGGCGCAAGCCACCTCCACAATTCTCATATCTTCAACGGGTGATATTACCCCAGTTAAAAGACTTATACTTCCAATGGGCGAACTTAATTACTTCAATACAACAGGAACCGTAGTATCGATCGCTACGGTGTCCGATGGAAGCACAAATCTGGTAAAAGTTGCTCCGACAACAGCTTTAAGTGCTGATGTTTTTGAATTTGATAATGGTGGCGCGAACGATGGGAGATTGAGATATACGGGCGCAACAACAAAGATGTTCCATACTGCGTTCACAATTTCTATGGACGGGGAAGGGTCGGGAACAAATTTATATGTCTTCGGAATTGCTAAAAATGGAGTAGTTGCTAGTGCCTGTAAAGTGATTCAAAGTATTGCAGTTTCAAGCGCTACTGAAAGTACCGCATTGCACTGCATGGTTTCTCTCGCTACAAATGATTACATTGAATTGTACGTAGGAAATCTAACTGATGCCGATGATATAACAGCAAAGACAATAAACCTGTTCGCCATGGGCCTATAAATTATATGCAAAAAGCACCCATCCCCACTAACGATAAAGAGCGCGTGTGTGCGCTCGAAGGTTTAAAACTTCTTGATACAGCTTCGGAAGAAAGATTTGACTGTCTCACGAGAGAAGCGATTAAAAGATTTTCTGTACCAATTTCCACCATTACGCTTGTAGATAAAGATCGGGAGTGGTTTAAGTCCGTGCAAGGTCTTCAGACCAGAGAGGGTCCGAGGGACATTTCTTTTTGTGGACATGCGCTGATGTCGCAGGTAGTTTTGATTATAGAAGATACTTTAGCCGACCCTCGTTTTGCCGATAACCCAATGGTCAAGGGTGAGCCATTCATTCGATTTTATGCCGGAAAATCGTTGTACGACCATGCGAGTAATTTACCTGTGGGCGTTTTCTGTATAAAAGATCGTAAGCCGAGAGAAATGAGTTTGACGGACATGGATGATTTTCTCGAATTGGCTCAACGAGCTGAAGACGAGATAAATAAGAAAGTAGAAAATAAATCATTTTAATTTTCGAGCCAACGGCTCAAATGGGAAGAGGTGAGCCGTTTGCATTTGCGCCGCCCCGCCGACGAAATCCAAAAGCCCGCGCGGATTCCTCCCCAGACCCCTCCTCCGCGCGGACAAAATGCAAAAA
>CAYPGH010000129.1:0-1758 GCA_964410475.1 uncultured Candidatus Saccharibacteria bacterium | reverse complement strand
TTATGGTAGGATTGAGTCCAATGAATGGGCGCAATTTCTGGAAACTCTTGGAAGCGCGATGGGAAGAGGGAAGATTTTTATGTGTTGGACTGGACTCTGATGCGGAGAAGATACCGGAGAGCATACGAAGAGAAAGCACGCGCGAGACGATGGTCGCGTTCAATCGCGCTATTGTTGATGCAACTAAGACGTTAGTTTGCGCCTACAAACCGAATATCGCATTTTATGAAGCACACGGCGATGAGGGGTTGGCGGCGTTGAGGGAAACAGCACAGTATATTATCGAACAAGCGCCGGAAGTTCCAATCATTCTTGATGCCAAACGCGCGGATATCGATAGCACAAACAAAGGGTACGTAGACGCTATTTTCCAGCATCTGCAGATGGACGGTGTAACGGTGCATCCGTATCTTGGAAGCGATGCACTGAAACCGTTTCTCGACCATAAGGACAAGGGCGTGTTTGTGCTTTGCCGAACGTCGAACAAGGGTGCTGGTGAATTACAGGATCTCATAACCGATGGAGAAGAGCTTTATAAAAAGGTGGCGCATCTTGTCGTGGAGAAATGGAATGTGAACGGTAATTGCGGTGTCGTCGTCGGAGCCACGTATCCGGAAGAACTTAAAGAAGTTCGTTCCATAGTCGGCGACATGCCCATACTTATTCCCGGCATCGGAGCTCAAGGGGGCGATTTGGAGAGGGCCGTCGTGGCAGGCAGGGACAGTCGAGGGAAAGGTATTCTTGTCTGCGTATCGCGTTCTATCATCTTCGCGTCGCACGGTGCAGACTTTGCGGAAGCCGCACGAAAGGAAGCCGAAGCGCTTAATGACAAAATTAGCAAAGCAATGATAGGATAGGTTCGTATGATCATGGACGAACAGGAAGTCTTGGAAATTTTACAAAAAGTCGGCGCCTTCAGAGGCGGGCATTTTGTCTTTACATCCGGGCGTCATGGAGATTCGTACATCAACAAGGATGCACTGTACACGCATACACACGATCTCTCACGTTTGTGTCGCTCGGTTGCGGAGCGGTTTGCCGATAAAGGGATAGAGGTTGTCATCGGCCCTGCGGTCGGCGGCGCCATACTTTCACAATGGGTCGCCTTTCATCTTACCGATATAGTCGGCCACGAAGTATTTGCCGCATTTGCCGATAAAGACGGTGAAGGCGGCTTTGTTATCAAACGAGGTTACGAAAAAATAATCGTTGGGAAGAAAGCGCTCGTTATGGAAGATCTCACAACCACTGGCGGATCTCTTAGGAAAGTGGTTGAACTGGCATACTCCCATGATGCAGATGTAATTGCGGCGGTCGTCATATGCAATCGCGGAGATGTTCAGAAAAAGGACGTGGGCAACCCGAAGGATTTCGTATCGCTTGTCAAGTTGGAGCTGGATTCCTGGAACGAGGGCGAGTGCGATTTATGTGCTTCCGGGATTCCGGTGAATATTGATATAGGGCATGGACACGCATTTCTCGCCCAAAAAAAGAAGACATGATTCGTTGTGGTAGAATGTAGGATAATTAACCATTAATCTCGTATATATAAATCACCATGAAAAATCTATTTTCAGCTCTTATCATTGTGGCGTTGCTTGGCGCAGGGTACTTACTTTGGCAAGGTTACTCCACTCCCTCCGTTTCGGAGGAAGATACGGTGTCTGACACAGGCGTACGTATTGAAGATTCCGATACTGTTGATTTGGAGGTTACGGAAGAAACGAGTATATCAACAGATGTTCCAACTACAGTTTC
>CAYPGH010000128.1:0-1774 GCA_964410475.1 uncultured Candidatus Saccharibacteria bacterium | reverse complement strand
GTACACATCCATGAACACGAAAGAAATTCGTGAGAAGAAAAAAGATCTGAAGTTATCCAAGCGACAGCGGGAATTAGTCGTCGGACTTTTGCTCGGCGATGGACATCTTGAAACACAAAATGGCGGGCGCACGTATCGACTGAAAGTCGAACACGGCTCTGCTCAACGCGAATACCTAGAATGGCTCGCGAAAGAGTTTCAAGAGTGGCTTCTATCGGGTTGGTATGAAAAGCGCAAAGGAGAGAAATTGGTGTATGGATTCACAACCGTGAGCCACCCAGCATTTCGCTTCTATGGCGCGCAATTCTATCAGAACGGAAAGAAGCGAATTCCACCGCTGATTAAGAAGTTGATGAGCCCTCTTTCATTAGCGATATGGTTTCTTGATGATGGTTCATCGAAATCGTCCAAGCACCGTTCGCTCGTGATTCATTCGCTCGGATATAATCGTAAAGATCTTGAATTAGTGCAGGAAGCACTTCGACACTTCGGTATCGAAACTGCTCTACATAAGCAACGCAATAACTCACTTCGTTTGTATGTGCCGTATGAAGGCGCGCGGATTATCGCCAACTTTGTACAGCCAATATTGAACGATGTGCCCACGCTTGCTTATAAAGTGGAAAACATAAAGCCTAAAAAGTAACGGAGGAGTCTATTAAGGTTCTCTAGGCGCGAATGGAAACCGTGCCGATAGTGTAATGGCATAAGAGAGCTTAACTGCGAGGGGTACATCCCAAGCAGATGCGAAAGCAGAGCATAGTGAACCGATGGTACGCCTTAGATGCGGCCAGAGATTAACGGATATAAGTTACCCTGGGGATAGGCCCTGAAATAAGGGCCCGTTGTCCTCCCTTGGAGCAATCCAAGGATATAAGAACGGCTTATAACGGTGAAAACCCATTGAAAGATGGATAATACCGTGGGAAGTCGGGAATGATAGTATGAAGAAATAAGAGTATGCAAAAAATAAGTTTGACCAGAAATCAAAAAGCGGTTCTCGTAGGCACCCTCCTTGGGGATGGGTCCCTGCAGAAAACTGGCGAGAAGAACGCGCGACTTCGACTGGAGCATGGTGGTAAACAGAAGGACTATGTGCTGTGGAAGATGCACGCATTTCCGCGTCTCTTCCAAGGCAAGCCGGTCTATCTTCGCCGCGTGCACACGAAGACACTCGCGACGTATGAGTATTGGCGCGCGCAATCAAGCGCATCGCCAGTACTCGGGACGTGGCGCGCCCTGTTCTACCCCGGCGGCAAGAAGCGCATACCGGAGAATCTCGTTGAGATTCTCACGGAACCGCTTGCGCTCGCCGTGTGGTATATGGACGATGGGTATTACAATCCAAAGGACCACAACAGCTTCTTGTATCTGGGCAGAGTATCTCGAAAGGAAGCGGAATGTGCGCAGGATATGCTCAGTAAGAATTTTGAGCTTTCTGTGCGCATCTACGATAAAAAGAATAAGGGCTTCGCGCTCTACTTCTCAACCGTCGAGACGAAAAAATTGCATACACTTATACGGCAACACGTCGTGTTGCCAACATTCGCCTATAAATTAGGCGACATTCCTTGACCCCGTAACGACTTGATTCCTTATTGGAATCGGAGCGATTCGTTTGTGTCGAACGAGCGAATCGCTAAGACGCCGTCCCCAGCTCCAGTTTTGTTCGGAAACAAAACTGGAGCTGGGTGAAGATATAGTCTATTCTTGAAAAAGATTGAACAGGCTAGTTCCGCCCAAGCGTCCTTAGCGACGGCGGAGTTCGGCACCT
>CAYPGH010000127.1:0-1791 GCA_964410475.1 uncultured Candidatus Saccharibacteria bacterium | reverse complement strand
TATGGGCCCTTGCCGCGCTATCTTAACAAAAAAATCGCGCGTGCGTTAGTTAATTTACTCCGTAGTCAAATCGTTCGGATGTAGTGTGAATACACTTCCACGCTCAAGCTTCCCTTCCAGGATGCGGCGAGCAATCACCTGCTCCACACGGTCGGCAACAGCACGACGCATCGGCCGCGCGCCCATGACAGGGTCGTAGCCGAGCTCAACCACTTTCGCGGCAAGCTCGTCTGTGACCTCGAAGGTGATGTCTTTCTCCTTTAGATGCGCGGCAAGTTCGTTAAGAATAAGACGTGCAACCTGCGTCAGCTGTTCTTTGTTGAGAGGATGATACACGACGATTGCGTCGAAGCGGTTCAAGAGTTCTGGGCTGAAAATGTCCTCGCTACGAATGTGGTTGATGACCTCTTTTTGAACAGTCGCAGGATCACGCCCCTTCTGAACAAGATCCCAAATAAGATTGCTCCCGGCGTTCGACGTCGCGATAAGTATTGTTTCCCGCGCCGACACCTTCTTACCGAAAGAGTCCGTGAAAAATCCTTCCTCCAAGATCTGCAGAAACAAATTTATCACTTCGTGCGACGATTTCTCGAACTCGTCGAAAAGAAGAAGTCCGAACGGCTTTTCTCGCAGTTTATTCGCCAAAACACCGGGCTCGCGGGTTGTGAAAGAGCCGAGAAGTTTCTCTGCTCCCTCGGACCCTCGGAATTCCGACATGTCGAATCGCGTCATGCTCTCTACTGAACCGAAGTAAAGCTCGGACACAACTTTTGCAGTCTCGGTTTTCCCGACACCCGTTGGACCCAAGAAAAGAAAAGATGCGATGGGACGATTTCCGGCGTGTAGTCCTGAACGCGCCTTGCGCAGTGCATTCGCCACGGCATGGATGGCTTCATTCTGGTTGACGATACGCTCGTGCATGATGTCCTCGAAATGAAGAAGCTTTTGAGACTCTTCTCCGCCCGCATTCGCAATGGGAACATGGTATTCTCTCTCGACAACTGCTTCTGCATCCTCCGGCATGAGAAACTTTTTTCCGGATGATGTTGCTGAAACGAATGCATCCTCCAATAGATCCACCGCCTTTTCGGGAAATACGCCCTGCGTTACATATCTGTCGCTTAGATCAACGACCGCACTGACGCCTTGATACGTCGCGATAACATTTGAATGTACCTCTAGTCCCTCCGCGACGTCTTCCAATATTAATAATGTCTTATCAAGTGATGGTTCTGCCACTTCCAATTTCTCGAACTGCTTCATGAGTTTTGTATTCGGCAGGATGACGCGATTGAAAGAATCTATATCTGAGAGAACTATCACCTGAATGGCAGAGCCGGACAAATATGGCTCCATGAGAGAGGTGGAGTCTGCGCCGAGTGATTGTGATGATCCCAAAAACGTTGGGACATCTTCTATGACCAGAACGATATTCCCTGCGCGGGACGCCTCATTTAGCAGGTTTATGAGAAGCTCTTCAAATTTCCCTTTTGTTTTCGCGGAAGCGGTTATCGCGGCCGTGTCCAGCATTATCATGCGCTTATGCTCAAGCGCCGGAGATACTGTGCCTTTGTGGATTTCTCTGCTCAGCTCTTTAAGGATTGCGTGCATCCCCGCCCCTGGCTCTCCCACGAGGACGACGTTCGCTTCGCTTGAACGAGTGAGGATTTCCTCCAGAGCCACCATCTCTTTCTTGTGCGCCATGAAATGAATGCTAGGATCGTTAAAATCAGGAACGAGGTCGTGCGAATATTGGTCGAGCGTGCGCGTGCGACCAAAGCCAAGATCTTT
>CAYPGH010000126.1:0-1810 GCA_964410475.1 uncultured Candidatus Saccharibacteria bacterium | reverse complement strand
TGGCGACATAGGGCGAGTGAAATGAAAATGTACTCATTTGCATTTCCAAGCTGAGGAGCCAGAAACCGGTGTTTAACGCCCTGCGCTCTCTGGCGCAGGGCTGGATTGCGAGCCACAGGGTTAACGCCCTGTGGTCTCGCAATGCACCGGTTTACAGCCGTCGAGGAGTCCATTGGACTGCGAGGCGGCTATCACCATATTTGGAGGTATAATGCACCATTCATGCCTTTTTTGCCCGAAATAGATTTAGCTCACCTTGTTCAATTAATCGGCTATCCGGGCATCTTCGCCATCATCTTCACCGAAACAGGCCTTTTCTTCGGCTTCTTTCTTCCCGGCGCATCACTCCTTTTTACGGCAGGAGTAGTTTCTGCATTCGGATTTTTCAATATTTGGCTCCTTTTGCTCATCGTAATTATTGCCGCCATTCTCGGAGATAATGTTGGATACCTTTTCGGTGCGAAAGTCGGCATGCGACTTTTCTCACGTCCGGATTCCCACTTCTTCAAACAAAAGCATGTCGACCAGACACGCATCTACTTTGAGAAATACGGAACGCGCACGATACTGCTCGCACGCTTCGTCCCCATTGTCCGTACCTTCGCTCCAATACTCGCCGGAGTTGGCGGCATGAACTATCGAATATTCTTCATCTACAATGTGCTGGGTGCGTTTCTGTGGGCTGGCGGTATTACCTTTGCCGGATATCTCATTGGATACAAGATACCAAATGCGGAGGGATATCTAACTCCAATACTCCTCGGCATTATCGCTCTCACATTCATCCCACTTATCGTGCACTGGTGGCGACGAGAGAAAGTGTCGCGTGTAAAGATCTGTCCTCGCATTGCCATATTTGATCTAGATGACACCCTCACTGAAAGCTTCAAACCGCCAAAACCGGAGATCGTTGAAAAAATAAAGGCCCTTCTCGAACTCATGCCCGTCGCAATCATGTCGGCCGCAGGATTCCGACGCATCGAGCGGGAGTTCTTGCCCACCCTCTCCAAAAGCCCCTTTGCATCGCGCCTCTATCTCTTTCCCAATTCAACCGCGCAGGGCTTTCTATGGAAAGAGGGCACATGGACATGTGTGTATAACAACGAACTAACCGAAGGAGAACGAGTGCGTATAAAACGCGCCATAGAAGAGAGCGTTGCCGAAACAGGCGCTCTTAAAGGCGTGGTTCCACACGGACCCCAGATGATAGATCGTGGGGCGCAAATCGCGTTTGCGGCGATCGGAATAGATGCTTCGGATGAAAGCAAAAAGTCGTGGGACGTCGATAAAACCAAAAGAAAGAAACTTAGAAAGACTCTGCGGAAAAAGATACCCGGGTTCGAGATATTGATAGGCGGCAGGACGACGATAGATATTACGCGCAAAGGCATCGATAAAGCGCATGGGGTTCGATGGCTTTCAAGGCATCTTGATATTAAACCGAAAGAAATGCTTTACGTGGGTGACGCTCTTTACCCCGGTGGAAATGATGCGGTCGTAATCCCGACTGGGATTCGAACCATCTCCACGAGCGGCCCCGTAGAAACCGAGAGTATTATCGATGACCTTCAGAAGGCTTGCTCCGTTCGCTGAACCTACACTTGTTTATTTGTCCCGATCGGGACAAATAAACAAGTGCGCTATGAGGAGAGATCAAATAACAAAAGAAATCAAAAGAAAGAGCGTCACGAAGCCGCAATAAGAGCTAATACCGGTTCTACAAAGAACGCGTAATCTGCGACGACGAAAAGGACAACCATTGCTATAAGGAGCATGCCGGCACGTACGGCCTTTTTGCGATGGTGGGAGC
>CAYPGH010000125.1:0-1819 GCA_964410475.1 uncultured Candidatus Saccharibacteria bacterium | reverse complement strand
TACATTCCCGCACAAATAGCGATGATACAGACGCTCGAAGAAAAAGGATACGCGTACCGCACAAAAAAAGGCGTCTATTTCGATACGCCCCTATTCCCGGAGTACGGCAAGCTGGGGCAGATAGACCTTTCCGGTCAGAAGGCCGGCGCGCGCGTGGCGGCCGACCCCGAAAAACGCGCTCCGGCCGATTTCAACCTCTGGAAACTGAATAAAAAGCTCGGATGGGATTCACCGTGGGGCAAGGGTTTTCCGGGATGGCACATTGAATGCTCCGCGATGATACACGAGACGTTGGGCAAACAGATAGACATTCATACTGGCGGCATTGAGCACATTCCCGTCCATCATAACAATGAGATAGCGCAATCAGAAGCCGCGACGGGAAAGAAGCCTTTGTCGCGCTTTTGGCTTCACCGCGCGCACATTCGCATTGATGACTCGAAGATAGCGAAGTCGGAAGGCAATGTCGTATACCTTTCTGAAATTATCGAGCGCGGATATCACCCGTTGGCGCTTCGATACCTGTTCTTGCAGGCGCATTATCGCACTCCGGCGAATTTCACTTGGGAAGCGCTCCAAGCAGCGCAAAATGCCCTTTCTCGCCTCCATTCAAGCATCAAGAGCACGGATGAGAGTGGGGTTATTGCTCTCTTATACAAAAAGAGATTCCAAGAGCGCATTAATGACGATTTGGATACTCCGGGTGCCCTCGCTGTTTTATGGGAGCTACTAAAAGACGACATATTATCCCCTGCCGACAAACGCGTTACGCTTGCAGATTTTGATCGCATACTGGGTCTGGATATCGTCTCTGGAACATGCGTTGAGGCGAGTGAAATTCATCTCGAAAGCCTGCCCGACAACGTGCGAAAAATGGTGCAAAAACGCGAAAAAGCGCGGAAGAATAAAGATTGGAAAACCGCGGACGTCATCCGAAACGAACTCGAGCAAATGGGCTACGCGCTCGAAGACACTCCGGAGGGTCCTCGGATACTTAAAATCTGATATACCTCTTGGAGGTCCGGTCGGACATTGGAGGGGTATATGCGACTGCTACTCCGCAACCACAAAATTTACAAGGCGGCCAGAGACAACAATGATACGTCTAACCTCCTTTCCCTGCAGACGCAAGGCGACCGCTTCGCGTGCCGCCGTTTCCTGCGCGCTCTTATCGGCATCCGACGGCACTTGCGCCTCGCCGCGCGTTTTGCCATTTATCTGAATGGCTATCGTGATTGTCTCTTCCTTTAATTTCTTTGCATCATATTTCGGCCACTCCTCCAGATGAATCGATTTCTTGTGGCCAAGCTCGCGCCATAATTCTTCCGCGAGATGCGGCGCGAAGGGTGCGAGAAGTCTCAGAAACATCTCCCATTGCCCTTTCCCTATTCCCTGTTCATTCTGAGCGAGTCGAGGAATTTCTTTTTCGACCGCATTGAGGAATATCATGAGCGCCGAGATGGCAGTATTGAATTTCTGTGCCACGATATCCTCCCCTACTTTCTTTATCGTCTTGTGCAGAATGGGTTCAAGGGCGGATACTGTTTTCTGCTCTCTGCCTGCTGTTTGCTGACCTACACGCCATACGCGCTCCAAAAACCGTCTAATTCCGACTACCCCGTCTGGATTCCAGGGGTAGGTCGAAACTTCGTTGTAAGGGCCGATAAAGGCCAAGTACATGCGCACCGTGTCCGCGCCGAGCTCCCGCACGACCTTATCGGGGTCCACCACGTTGCCGCGCGATTTACTCATCTTCTGCCCATCCGGCCCCATGATGAGCGACCTGTTCATCCGACGAGCGTACGGTTCTTTGTCTTTC
>CAYPGH010000124.1:0-1845 GCA_964410475.1 uncultured Candidatus Saccharibacteria bacterium | reverse complement strand
CGTGCGAGCTGTCGTCCTATCTCAAACTTCGCATTCGCGTACGCCTGAAGAGAGCCATGCGATTCGATGTGTTCGGGTGCGAGGTTCGTAAAGATGAGAGCATCAAGATCTATAAAACGATGGCGATTCTGTCGAGCGCCCTCGGAAGTCATTTCGAGAATCGCCGCCGTGCACCCTTTTTTCAGTGCGTCATGAAGGAATCGTTGAATGAAGAACCTGCCCGGCATGGACATGCGCGTGAGATTCGGCTCTGAAACATCCGCGGTTTTGAAGCGTATGGAGTTAATAAGCGCGGTCGTATGGCCGGCCTCTTCCAGGATCGCGTTTAAGAATTCTGCCGTGCTCGATTTTCCTTTTGTCCCCGTGACGCCGACAACAATCATTTGACGCGCAGGGAAGCCATAGAGAACCGCACCGAACCATGCGAGGAATAGATGGTATACCTCGACGGTCAAACTCGGGGCTGCGGCAGTGATTGCTTTTTTTAGCGTTCGTATCATGAGAATTCGGCTTTTGGCGTTATTTACTGCCAATCATCCTGAGTGCCTCGCGCAATCGGGCGCTTCCCCCGGTCACTTCCTGCGGCACTTTGCGCAGAGCATCGCGTGCTTCCGAGACCGTGTATCCTAAAGCGCGCATCGCTTCGAGGGCCTCTTCATCTCCGGAGAGAGTGCGCCCGGCGCTTTCGGTACCAGCGCCTATCTTTTCTCTCAACTCAAGAACTATTTTTTCAGCGGTTTTTCTCCCGATGCCGGATACATTTGTAAGATATGAAGCGTTGCCAGAAGAAATAGCAGAACGAAGCGTTTCTATAGAAGCAATGTCGAGGATAGCGAGCGCGGAGCGGGGGCCGATACCAGGAACTGTTAGAAGGAGCCCGAAGACGTGCATCTCTTCCTCCGTCTTGAACCCATAGAGGTCGAGCACGTCTTCGCGCACGGCGAGATGCGTCCAGAGCGCCGCATCTGTGTTTGGTTTCAGAGGAGCAAGCGTTGCGCGCGTCGCTGCAACTTTATAGCCGACTCCGTTTGCGGAGATTATGGCAAAGCCGGGCCGGACCGCGAACACGGTGCCCTCGATCCTTCCTATCATGGTAGTAAGTATCAAGCATCGGGCGTCAAGTATCAAGGGAAATAAAAGCGCAAATATTATTTCTTTGCACAGAATACCCCGCAGTTTCGCTGTGCGGTATTTTATTGCGTGACATGGTATTTTATGCAATACTCTCGCCCATGGCGAAAACAAGTTCGGCGAAGAAAGCATGGCGCATGGCGCTCCGCCGACGTGTGTTCAACGTTCGACGCAAAAAGTCGATGAAAGACGCAGTAAAAGATATCTCTAAAATACTTCAGGAAAAGGACGCAAAGAAGGCCGCAGAACTCCTTCCGACACTTCAAAAGGCGGTAGACAAGGCCACAAAAGGCGGCGTCATCAAGGCGAACACTGCCGCACGTATGAAGTCGCGCATCGCAAAACGCATCCGCGTACTCGCAGGATAGTTTTTAGCACTCTCGACCGCACGCTTTTTTGCGTGCGTTTCAATTTTTGAGAAGCTCTTGCTTCTCGTTCACCTGTGTGCCCTCGGCAGGAAGCTGCCAAGAACATTCTTCGACACCGTCGTGTCAAAGAATTTCTCGCCCCTGATGTTGCGACCCATTCCCTGCCTACCGGCAGGCAGGTGCTGAATGGGAACCCCGCAACATCTTTCGATTCCTATCACAAGAGTGCCCCGCACTCTTGTTCCGAAGTCACCAGCTCGCTTCGCTCACGTGTGTGCCCTCGGCAGGAATCGAACCTACATTACATCCTCCGCAAGGATGCGTCCTATCCGTTGAACGACGAGGG
>CAYPGH010000123.1:0-1853 GCA_964410475.1 uncultured Candidatus Saccharibacteria bacterium | reverse complement strand
CCGCCCGTCGAAAGAAATCCGAGTTTTTCCTGCGGGATTCCACCGGCTTCTATCGCTGCGATAGTGTCACCGCCGCCTATAACAACCATTGCGCCCCGCTCGAACGCCTGCGACACAATCCTGGCTATATGTTCAGTGTATGTAATGTACCCTTTCTCATACATACCCGTCGGTCCGTTCCAGAGAATGAATTTCGCCCCGTCTATATATGAGGCAATCGCGGCAACTGAATCAGGCCCGATGTCTACGATTTTCTCGTCATCTTCTACGAGCTCCGGTTTCTTCACTTTTGCTTGCCCATCCGATTGTTCCGCCGTCACATCGACCGGAGCCATGAAATGCGGATTAGTTAGAATGCTTTGATCCGGCAATTCTTTTGAAATAAGGGAGAGGCCGGTTGACAATCCACGCGCCTTGAAAACATCGTTGGCAAGCGCTCCCGCGATAAAGAGATGATCGTATGTTTTCAACAGAAGCTTGACCAAGGGGGCCTTTGTTTCGAATTTAGCGCCACCAAGTATGGCAAATGACGGGTTTTCTGGCTTAAGTGCCGCTTGCAAATATTTCACTTCTTCACGCATGAGAAACCCTGCATATGAAGGAAGAAGTGCGGCTATACCGACATTAGACGCATAGTTTCTATGGGCCTCAGCCAGTGCATCGCTTACAAATATGTCGGCCAGCGACGCGAGGAGTCGAGTAAATTCCAAATCATTATCCTCTTCACCGCTCTCCTGGCGCAGATTCTCGAGCATCAAACACTCCCCTTCCTTAAGAAGCGCTCCTTCCGCTTGCGCATGCTCAATTGACGTCCCGAAAAAACGGACAGGAATATGCGGCACGAGCGTCTGCAGGGCCTCTGCGACAGGACGTATTGTTTCTCCTTTGCGTCCGAAATATCCGGCAATGATTATTTTTGCACCGTTTTTAGACAGATACTCGAGTGTCGGAAGAGCGCGCTTCAATCTAAAGAGATCGGTAACTTTGCCTTTGGAATCAACCGGAAGATTAAGACTTGTGCGAAAAAATACACGTTTACCTCTTAATTTCTCCTCTGGCACTTCGTCAATGCATTTCATATAGTTATTTGAGTGATTCTAAGAGCGCAGAAAAACGTTGTGTATCCACGCTTACATGACCAACTAAAAGACCGTCTACGTTTCCGTCACGTAACATGGGAGCCGCATTCTCCTCGTTGGCCGAACCGCCATACAGGATTTTAACTTTGTGTCCGGGAGCGCCGTATAAACCGACTATCACCTTCCTGATAAAAATCGTCATCTCGTGCATCTCTCGAGGACTCATGGTCTCTTCACCTCCGATTGCCCAAACCGGCTCGTATGCAACAATGACATGAGTGAGAGCTGTCTGGGACACCCCTGCAAATCCTGTCGTAAGCTGTTCAGAAACAAAATTGAAATATTCTCCCGTGTTTGTACGTGTTATCTCTCCGACACAGAGCACTGGAATTAATTTTGCAGAAAGTGCAGTAATCATCTTTTTACGCGTATCATCGTTTGTCTCTCCACGTGCCCGGACTTCTGAGTGGCCGATGAGTACATGGTTTGCACCGGCATCTTTAACCTGTCGCATGGATATTTCACCCGTGTGAGCACCTTCTGTTTCAAAATAAACATCTTGTGCGGCGAAAGCGATTCTATTTCCCCGAACATCTTTCGCAAGAGGAAAAAGATACACCGCAGGAGGAGCAACGACGACTGAAATATTTCTAATTTTGCTCGCTGCTTTTTTCGTCACTTCAAGAAGTTTTTTCGCTTCGCGCAACGTCTGTGGATTCATCTTCCAATTGGCGATGATAAGCGGTTTTATCATGGAAAAATTGTATCATGGCA
>CAYPGH010000122.1:0-1875 GCA_964410475.1 uncultured Candidatus Saccharibacteria bacterium | reverse complement strand
AGCAACAGTCATTTTTAACAAAAATGGGTGTTCTACTTGAGGGGTTTTTGTGGGAAGAACTACAGCCGTTCATTATACTACGCAATCTATGGCTATGTCAAGCTGACAGAGCAGACCTTTGAGTTTGCTTGCTACGCCCACAAGGCGTTCCTGTTCGGCGACGCAAAAACCAAGCGGGAGATACTCTCTGCCGTTTCCTGTTTGAACCGCACCCTAAAAGACCATATTCTCAATATCCAAGCGGTTGAATGGCTTGTGCCCATCAAAGAGCGCTACTCCGCTATGGAAGCGCAATATAAGGCACTTGAACCAGAGAAAAAGCTTGACCCACAAGGACGGAATGAGCTTTTTGAGCTCTTCCGTCCTCAAGTGCGCGAGCGACGGGACTCGAACCCGCAGCCTCTCCCGTGACAGGGGAGTGCTCTAACCAATTGAGCTACGCCCGCAATATATTCCCGCAAGCGAGGAACACTGTGAAAATACCACATATTTCGACTTTTTCCGAGTGTTTTTAAGTATGTGATACAATTTCTGGGTGGCAAAAGCAGGAATGAACATGAGCGGCGAGGCCGCAGAGCAGGTCCCTCAACTTGAGGTGAAGCGTCTCGATAAGGCCACCTTTAAACAATACGAGGCCCAGATCATGGGTTTGGGAAAAAATGCACTCGACACGCAGGAGGGAACCGGATTTACCGAACGAAAGGATGAGGTAAAAAATTTATATGACAAATAACGGCGAAATGTTCGTTGCCGTCAAGAATGATGCAGTACTGGCATTTGTTGCGCTCAAAAAAGTCATACATCCCGAAAAAGAAGCCGAGATAGAACAGCTGCGTTTTGCGAGAGGCATATATAACCCGAAGCGTGTCATCCGCGAGATTCTCCTCGCAGTGAAAGAGGGACTTACAAAAGAAGGTTTCAACCACGTGACAATTATGGTTGATGGTGAGCACCACAAGTTCTCTAGTTTTGAGAACGCCTCATGGTTCGAGCGGTTTTTTGAGACGGAAGACACAACCTCGGACGACAATTCCGAAGTACGAGGGTAGAATCATTGGATGAGAACAGTCCGCGAAATATATACGGCATACAGGATCATGCCGAGCTTGCAGATGCATCAGCTGCGGGTCGCGGCAGTGGCGAAGCTCATCGTCGATAATTTTCAACAATCTATTGACACACAGGTTGTCCTGCTTTCATGCCTGTTCCACGACATGGGCAATATCATCAAGTCAGAACTTTCTCAATTTCCGGAATTTTCCGAGCCGGAGGGTGTCGAACATTGGCAGGGAGTAAAAGAAGAATTCGTATCAAAGTATGGAGAAAATGCACACGATGCGAATGTTGCAATTGCGAGAGAAATTGGAGTACTGGAGAGTGTTATTTTTGAGATCGACAGCTTTAGCTTTGGAAATCTTGCAAAGATCGCCACGGGGAATTCATTCGAATTGAAGATCAGCAAGTATGGCGACTTGCGCACGGGACCCTATGGAATTCTATCGATGCAGGAGAGATTGGAAGAAGCGCGCGCCCGGTATGTGGCGCAGGGAAGCGACAGAAAACACTACACGAAGGATGGATTTGTGGAGCTTTCGCATGCCGCAGAAAATATCGAGCAGCAGATTTTCGAGCATTGCAGGGTCAAGCCCTCGGACATCAACGACGTGACAATTCTGTCGGCGCTCAAAGAATTGTCGGAATATCCCGTGTCGTGATATTCTCCCACGTATCGCCGACGTAGCTCAGTTGGTAGAGCACGTCCTTGGTAAGGACGAGGTCATCGGTTCAATCCCGATCGTCGGCTCAAGAATCAAACTCAAAGGCATTTCGCCAATGGAAGAACGCGCGGCGCGAAGCGCCGCGTAGGGGGGAATG
>CAYPGH010000121.1:0-1889 GCA_964410475.1 uncultured Candidatus Saccharibacteria bacterium | reverse complement strand
TTCCAGGACGGGGTGACATACGGCACTTCGAAGGTTATTTCCAATCGCGCCCCCATGCGTTAGGAGTTCGACTTCTCCTTGTGCAGTTCGGGCACTTCGAGCTTTACATTCACGCGAGCCTCTTCAGTCCGGCCGACGCTGCGGACGACTCTGCGGATCGCATCGATGAGCGCACCCTCTTTGCCGATGACCCTACCGGCGTCGCCGTCAGCGAGTTTTACTGCAAGCAAAATACCCATGTCATCACGGGTGCGGGTAACTTCAACTTGATCCGGATTGCGGACGAGTCCGGTGAGAATTGCTTTTAATACTGTCACGTACTTCGGTGTATCGTTTTCCATGTTTTTAGTGGTTTTGCATTCCGAGTGGCTTTGATGTTTTATCGCCATCGTCCTGCCTTAATATGTTGCTAATAGATTCCATTCCTTGTCCCCTTTTTTCAGGGAAGTATTTCCGAGAGACCAGTACAGCACTTATGTCAGTGGCTTCCCCGCACCACGGGCAGAGTCGTTGCTCGACTCCAAGCTCATCGTAGGCACAAGACCGACACTTAGTTCTGCTTTTGATTCCAACGGAAACATTCTCTTTTTTATTCTTATTTTCTTTATTCTTATTCTGTCCACCCGTGGGTGGATAGTGCGTTCCACCTGTGGGTGGAACAGTTCCACTGCCTGATGGATCGTTTTTGCGTATTCCACCTGCAGCAGGAACCCTTGAGAAGGCAATTAGCGGTATGATCTCTTCCCGATTTCGACGCTGTTTGTCTTTGTACGTGCGTAAAATATACCCACGTTCTTCGAGCTTGTTCAGCGAATTCGATATCGACTTCGGACTGGACCTTACGATCTCCGCCAGAGTCAGATTCGATGCCGTGCATTTCTCGTTCTTGAGCCTCGAAAACCAGTAGACGACCCCATACAGCTTTTGCTCCTGTGCGCCGATCTCGTCATCCTCTAGTAATGGGTAGGGAATGATGAGGAAGTCGGGCTTGTAGATGTGTCCCATAGGTCATGGAGTGTCTCCGCGACCGAGAGCACCGCTTCCGCCTGCCATCGCCAGTAGGGATTCCAATATCCCGAGTGTCCTTCTAGCCCGATCTGCGCCATCGAAGCGAAGAGGATCAAGAAGTTCATCCCAACGAGAAGCAGGATCGTTCCTCCGATGTAGGAGGCGATCCTCTTTAGCTTTGCCATGTCGTTGCAGTGCGCTTCCGACCGCTTCGGAACACGCAATTAATTACGCTATTAATGTTCGACCTTTAAGAGTACGGATTCCGTACTCTGAGCTAGTGGCATTCCGGTCGAATTCCAACAGCGCAAAATAAAAAACCCCTTCCAAAGAGGAAGAGGCTACCGGGGAAGAGGTGTATACTTTTTATATCTGCGCGTTAGTCGTTACCCATGTTTTAATCGCCTCGACATTGTTAATGTGCGAGATTTCCTGACCTGTTCGGCCATTGTGCGACGCGAGTTCCTAAAACTGTATTTGTGCGACATGCCATATCCCGGCTATCCGAGGAGTTATCCACATTAGACCACTGCCCTGTCAACACTCTTTTACCTCTACTGCATGTCGTGATGCATCTTCTAATCATGTATACATGGTTTGTTTAAAAAAATCTGCACATCATGCAGACTTCCCCGACTCGCTGAAAAATATTTGGGGAGAGGGCTCCAAATGAACCCTTCGGGGCGCCGTCCCCTACCCTCCGACTGGTAGGGGTCTTTTTGAAGAGATTACTTACCGGAAATTTTTTCTAATGCACGCAATACTTCAAGCGGCACTGCAAAAACAATAGTATTGGATTCGTCGGAAGAAATATCATTGATGGATTGCAGCGTGCGCAAATGAAGCGCGCCGGGGGCTGATGCAAGTATGTTTGCCGCCTT
>CAYPGH010000120.1:0-1904 GCA_964410475.1 uncultured Candidatus Saccharibacteria bacterium | reverse complement strand
TCGCAATTTGTGAGTGCTCCCTATTATTACCAATACGGCAATCAGTATAATGTGTATCCATACAACCAACAGTATCCGTATACGCAGTACTACCCGTACGCGTACTAAAAGCTAGCCGTTGGCTTTCAAGAAGAAAGGGTCCTAACTCGGCCTTTTAGAAAAAGTTTGCGTATCTCTTTTTTTACTTGAGGGCTCGACGCACATCATCAATACCGTGCACAAAGCCGATGTCCATGTTGCGATAAGACGAAGAGTTGCCAAAAGAAACCGTGCTCCAGAAGATTCCTCCAAACACATACCCATTTTTGAGATGCACGAACATGGGCGACCCGGACATACCTGCCGCACGACGAACCGGCTCTAATGTAGCTGTGGATTTTCCCCTCCCCGTACTTACTACGCTCACATTCTGCTTTGCCTCACCGGGAGGAAGAATGAGCATGAAGGAATTCTGATACTTTTCCATGAGCGGTCGCGGATATCCAGCTAGGAAACGTGCAAGACCGTGAGTAACTTTTATTGCGATGCCAGGATATGTCTTGTATCCATTTTTATCGCTCGTTGTATCGGGATCAAAACCAACTATAGAAACGAGTTGTCCATGAATATCGGCATTCGTAAGGTTCGGGTCGTTCTTGACGACTTGTTCCGAACTAGCTGATAAAAAAGGATCCACGCGATATGTGCTTACATCAACACCCGCCGGGGATTCGGCGTCGGGTGAAAGGTCGCCGCTTACGACATGTCCTGCGGTAAGTTGTATACCTGGATCTTGCCAAAATATACCGTTGCCAATAGAGGTTCTTTGGCCGTGCGAAGTCTCGACTTGGGCAGGATACCGTTGGAGAAGCTCGCTTACATCGTATGACGTACCTTCAAGATATTCGGGAAGAATGGGTATTTCTACCGCGCCAAGGATTAACGAGAGGGGGTCTTTTCCCCGGCCCTCCAGAGCTTCCAATACCAAAGGATTGCGAAGATTTCTCTGCACTGCGGCAATGGCATTATCGAGTGCTTTTTGTTTTTCCAAGTTGTAAACGGCGGCCTTGATCGGTTCCTTTTCGTATGCGAGAACATCCGTAAGACCCTTTATGACGCTTTTCGGGATCATACTCCCAGCGGCAAGTGTTCCCGCTCCGCCTAAAATCTCCAAAAAACCTCTTCGGCTCATCCCTGATTTCTTTTTCGGCTCCAAGCCCGAGGACCACCTCGCTCGCTTATCCGGAACGAAGTCACCTTCTTTCATATCAAATGTCCAGCGTGGCTTCTTTTGCGTGAGATTGAATGAATGACTTTCGCGCTGGAACATCAGTACCCATAAGCATGTCGAATATTTTGTCGGCTTCTTGTGCGTCTTCGATATTTACCTGCTTCAAGATACGCCTCGAAGGGTCCATGGTCGTCTCCCACAGTTCATCGGGGTTCATTTCGCCTAAACCCTTATAGCGCTGAACAGAGACCTTGGCCTGCCCAGAACGGGAAACCTTTCCCTTGCTCTCTGGTCCTTCCGATGGGGTAGCGTCTTCTCCTGCCGCTTCTTCCTCAACCTCTCCCGAAACCTCTCCCTCTATAGGCGTATTCTTTCCGGCAATCTTTACTTTCTCATCCTCTGTATATGCATAGAAAGACTCTCTCCCTTTCTTTATTTTGTAAAGTGGCGGCTGGGCAATGTAGAGAAACCCGCCATCTATAATCGGCCGAAAGTGCCGATAGAAAAGCGTTAAAAGAAGCGTCCGAATGTGTGCACCGTCCACATCGGCATCTGTTGCGATTATAATTTTATGATAACGAAGTTTTGAAATGTCGAATACATCGCCTATTGCTGTCCCGAGCGCCACAACTAGATTCTTTATCTGCTCAGAAGCTAACATTTTATCGAGTCGCGCACGCTCAATGTTCAAAAT
>CAYPGH010000119.1:0-1962 GCA_964410475.1 uncultured Candidatus Saccharibacteria bacterium | reverse complement strand
CCATCAGAATAAGAGGTGTCGCTTTGTCCCTTAGCTTTGATATCAACGGTTGGAGCTCCGCCACCACCACCTCCGCCAGAAGCAAGCTGAATCACTACGGAATCTGAAGCACTAGTTGTTCCGTCAGTACAATCTATAGAGATGGTCACGGATGTACTGGTAGCGGGATACCACGGCGCGTCTGCCGGTCCTATCGCAACGCTAGTTCCACTAAGTGATGTTCCGGAAAGAACCGGAGTTTTTATCTCACAGGCTGTAGCACCCGATGATGTCCACTGGTATGTATAGGTGTTTCCACTATTTATCGTAACCGGACCATCAGAATAAGAGGTGTCGCTTTGTCCCTTAGCTTTGATATCAACGGTTGGAGTTGTTGCCGCAAAGATTTGTATAGGAAAATTAACGAAAAATACGGCCACCATGAGCATGGCTACTATTGGAGAAACTATCTTTCTTTCTCGGATGGATTTCATTGCTTTCGTATGCACACTACAGTCTACAAATTTTTTGTCAAGGATTATAAAGGACACGGTGTAAATTATGTCCTTTATTAATTTTGTCCTTTATAATCAACGTATTTTTTCCGTTATCTCGTGCTAGTATAGGAAGACGCATGAACCATAAGTTTCTTAAACCGTATAGCCCCTCCGAAACTGAGGAAAAAATATACCAAAAGTGGGAGGAGAGTGGTTATTTTAATCCCGGCAATCTACCAGGCTCTCGAAGGGGGTCTTTTTCTATGGTGCTCCCGCCTCCGAATGTAACTGGGGTTTTGCATATTGGGCACTCATATGAGCATTCACTACAGGACGTGATAATCCGCTTTCATAGGATGCGTGGTAAAAAAACTCTCTGGGTTCCCGGAACTGATTCCGCTGCTATAGCAACACAGGCTAGAGTCGAGAAGAATATCCAAAAAGAGGAAAACAAATCCAGGCATGATCTCGGACGCGAAGAGCTTGTGAAGAGAGTAACTCGTTATGCTGAATCGAGTGAAGGAACAATTCTTTCTCAAGTCAGGAAAATGGGCGATTCACTAGATTGGTCTAGATACGCATACACACTGGATGAAAAAAGGAATCTTGCAGTAAGAACCGCATTTAAGAGAATGTATGACGCGGGACTTATTTATCGCGGATTCAGGATAGTTAACTGGGATCCTAAAGGACAAACAACCATCTCAGATGATGAGGTCGCCTACGAGGAGAGAGATGCAAAGTTGTACACATTCAGATATTCAGCTGACTTCCCCATTCCTATATCAACTACGCGACCAGAAACAAAAGTGGGAGATACGGCGGTAGCCGTTCACTCGAGTGATGAGAGATACAAGAAATATGTCGGGCAAGAATTCGAACTCGTCTTCTGCGATGTGCCTCTAAAAATAAGGGTAGTTGCCGACGACTTTGTCGATCCGGAATTCGGGACGGGCTCTCTGGGGGTCACGCCCGCACACAGTCATATTGACTCGGAAATCGCAGATAGGAACGGCTTGTCACGACCTCAGGTAATCAATGAGTACGCTCGTATGAGCGTAGAAGGAAGATTAAAAGAGAAGAAGGTCACAGAAGCTCGCGATATCGTTGTTGAGTGGCTCAAGAAGAACAATCTTTTGATCAAAGAAGAAGACGTGAAGCAAAATGTCTCCACATCAGAACGCACTGGCGGCATTATCGAACCTCTGCCGAAACTTCAATGGTTCGTTTCGGTAAATAAGACATTCAAGCTGGCTGATTCAGTTATCCCTGGAATTGCTCCCGGCTCGGAACTTTCGCTAAAAGAGCTTATGAAAGCTGCGGTTCTCGACGGCGGCGTCTCTATGCCTCAGGAGAATTTCCGTAAATCATATTTCCACTGGATAGATAATTTGCGCGACTGGTGCATCTCAAGACAAATCTGGTTCGGGCATCGCATTCCGGTCTGGTATAGAGGCGAGGAAATATACTGCGATACAGAGCCACC
>CAYPGH010000118.1:0-1990 GCA_964410475.1 uncultured Candidatus Saccharibacteria bacterium | reverse complement strand
TCTCGGCAGACACAAAAAAAGGTGCGGTGGATATAATCGCAAATGCGAGAGCATATAGAAAAAACAGTGCTCGCGCCTGTTTTCCAAGTGTATACATCAGAGGGATTATACCAGAGGACACCCAATCAAACGTGGGTTTTTCCACGAGAGAAAGACGGCTCACGTGTTTACTCTTCTTTTTTCTTCTCGTCGTAAGCGGCCGGCGCCTCAGTATCTGTCCCCTCTTTCTTTTCTCCAATTATCTCTGTCTCTGGCAGAGGTGCTACCTCTTCCGGCTCTTCCTCGAATATCTTTACTGAAGCAACTATCTCGTCAGGCTCCGTAATAAGCGACGCACTTTCCGGAAGCGGTATTTGAGATGCCATGATGTGGTCACCAACATCCCGGAGCAATGAAAGATCAACAGGGAGGTTGTGTGGCAACTCTTGTGGAGATACCTCTATCTCAACTTCATACAAAGTCTTTACAATAATGTGACCAGCTTTCTCTGCAGGCGCGACGTTCACGAATTTAAGCGGAACACTAAGGATAATCTTCTTCCCCCTCTCGAGACAATAAAAATCCGCGTGCAAGAGTTTCCCCGTGACGGGATGGATTTGTACGTCGTGGAACAGAGTTTCTTTTTCTTCCCCCACCCCCTTCAGTCTCACGATGGTCGTCTCGCCTGCTTCGCGCCAGATACGCTCAAGTTTCAAAGAATCTATCGAGACAGGGGTGGAGTTCTCTTTCGGCCCATAGAAAATGGCAGGCACAACACCCTGATCACGTAATATTTCTGCGGACTCGTTCGCGTCGCGCAGTTTAACCTCTAGCTCTAACATGGCTTCGAAGTATACGGATTTATCTTCTTTGCGCAATATGCGTGTGATAGGATGAGCTAATGAGACTCGACTTTATGGCCGTCGGCGATATGACGACTGACGCTTTTATACGTCTCAAGGACGCACGAGTGAACTGTGACATCAACGACGAGAATTGCATGCTGTGCGTCCGGTTCGGACAAAAGATACCTTACGAGTCGGTGACCGAGGTGCGCGCCGTAGGAAATGGACCGAACGCCGCCGTAGCCGCGCATAGAATAGGCCTTCAGAGCGCGGCCCTAACCGACTTAGGGGATGACAGGAATGGAACCGATTGTGTCGATGCCGTGAAAACAGAAGGCATCTCGACTGAATTTGTACGAACCCACAAAGGTTTGCTAACGAATTACCACTACGTTCTCCAGTACGAAGCGGAGCGTACCATCCTCGTAAAACACCAAGAATATCCGTACGAATTGCCGTCGTTTCCAGAGCCACCTCGTTGGCTCTATTTAACATCGCTAGGGGAGAACTCTATTCCCTACCAGCTGGAGGTTGCTCGCTACTGCGCGAAGAATGACGTAAAGCTTGCGTTCCAACCTGGCACATTCCAAATAAAACTTGGGGTAGAGGAATTGTGTGATATCTACCGCGCATCAGAGATATTTTTCTGCAATAAGGAAGAATCTCAAGAAATACTCAAAACGAAAGAGCATGACATAAAAAAACTTCTGAAGGGAGTCCGCGCGCTCGGTCCGAAAATCGCCGTCATAACCGACGGCAGAAAAGGTTCGTATATTGAGACACCAGATGGTGCGTGGTCTGCGCCGATGTATCCAGACCCTGCTCCACCCGTAGACAGAACTGGTGCGGGAGATTCAACTGCATCAACAACAGTCGCATACATCGTCAAAGGCCTGCCACCGCAAGAAGCGCTTCTGCGAGGCCTTATCAACTCGGCTTCCGTTGTGCAAGAAATAGGCGCGCAAAAAGGATTGCTTACCGCCGACAAGATCGAAGAATGGTACACAAAACGGCCGAAAGAATTTACAGCAACCGTATTGTGATCCGAGGATTTCTCGTTCGTTTGATACCCCGCGAACGAAACACCGCAACAATGCAGGGTTAATTTTTGCGGCTGATAGCTCGCTGTGTTGCTTTGACGATATGCGATACTCCCATCCCGTAGT
>CAYPGH010000117.1:0-2012 GCA_964410475.1 uncultured Candidatus Saccharibacteria bacterium | reverse complement strand
GCTTCCAAGAGTTTCCAGAAATTGCGCCCATTCATTGGACTCAATCCTACCATAACCGGAAGATAAATAGGAGGCCGGCGGATCTCGAGGATTCGCCGGCCATAATATGCGGGATTCATTTCCACTGGTTCTGTACCCGCTTGCTCGGGTGCGAAAGAACGCTATGGTTCTTTTCTTTCCTTGACGCTGTCTTCGGAACCCAGTCGGGAAACCGTTTTCTGTAGGTGAGGTAGCAATCCCCACCGCAAAACAGTTTGTCCCCGCGGCGGAATTGAGCATTCGGCCTTCCGCAGGTGCCGCAAAAGCGTTGTTCAGCCATAATTTTTTCCTCCATACTAGGAACACTGGCTAACGAGGACGTATCCCCTGCCAGCATAGTGTTCCCAACATGTGTGTACTCCGGGCTTGTCGAATAAGTGAAAGAACAGAACGAATAGTCTATCCGCTATTGGCAGAAAAACAAACAGCCGGGGCATTACTGGCGACGTAGGGCGAGCGAAATGCAAAAGTACTCTTTTGCATTTCCGAGCCGAGGAGTCAGAAATTGGCGGAAAGCACTCGCGCTTGTGCGCAGGGAGTGTATTCCGACCCGCAGGGTAAACGCCCTGTAGAGTCGGAATGAGCCAATTTACAGATTTAACCAACTCCAAGCGAGGAAGTACTGCGCGCAGTAGTGCGAATGTACGACCCGAGCGGCATGATACTTACGAGTGTTCATTATCCCACGGAAATACTATCCATTTGTCAGTTTCAAGCACGTAGTAATCCGGCCAATATTTGCAGTTCTTTTTGTTTACGACGAGCACTGATGTCCTCAATTCTCGGACTTTATATTGCCGTACGAATATTCCCGAAATGCGCTTCAAGGTCGTTCCCTTGTCGGCTATTTCGTCTACCAAGAGAACCCGTTTGCCACGCAAATCAATTTTCGGCAAAGCCGTGATTCGCAATTTTCCCTGCCTCTTTTTACTGTACGAACGCGCCGAAACCGTGGCGATATTTTTCGTGCCAAATTCGTCTGCAAGAAGCGCCAGCGGAATGATGCCGCCGACCGTAATGCCTATCAAGCACTGCGGCTTCCAGCCGCTTTCGCGTATCTTGCTTGCTAACTTCCTGACAAGGCGCTCGAGTTGCTTCCACGAGAGATCCGTTGTTCGTATTTTTGCTTTCATACTCCGCGTGTCACTTCATTATACTGGAATCTATCTCACATTCCGCCTTCCACGCCTGCTCAAAAATTATCCGGTTTGCACACTCTCTACCTTCCGTATAACACCATGAAGCAGTATAGTGGCTCTGCGCCTTTCGGAGGTACTAAAGCACCGCGTATAGGCGCAATTTTCCTTATCCGACAGTAAATTTTTTAATATGGATCGGCTTGAACGGCAGAAAAACGCTATCGCAGATCTGATAGCGAAACATAAGTGGAATGAACTGCGTACGAAGGTCAGCGACATCCAGCCGGCCGACATCGCAGATCTTCTCATGCGGCTCGAGAAACGCGACCGCGTACTTCTTTTCCGCGCCATCTCACGAGAGCTTTCTGCAAATGCGTTCTCTGAACTCTCTCATATTGACGCACAACACTTTCTGCACGATCTCTCAGACGAAGAAACACGCGCCCTCTTGGCGGAACTAGAGCCGGATGACCGAGCGGAATTGCTTGAGGAATTGCCAGGTGTCGTCGTTCAGAAACTTCTCAATCTTTTGGATCCCGGTGAACTCGCAAAAACGCAAGCTCTTCTCGGGTATCCGGAGGAATCTACCGGACGATTGATGACACCGGGCTACGTCGCGATAAGACCCACATGGACTGCGACAGAAGCGCTCGCCCACGTGCGCAAGCGTAACCCGAAAAGCGAAACGGTGGACGTTCTCTATGTCACCGATGAGAAATGGCGTCTCTTGGGAGTCCTTAGTTTGCGACAACTTATTTTCGAGGAACCAACTACCGTCGTAGAAACCTTCATGTTGAAATCGGTCGTAAAAGCACTCGCAACCGACGACCGAGA
>CAYPGH010000116.1:0-2030 GCA_964410475.1 uncultured Candidatus Saccharibacteria bacterium | reverse complement strand
CTTTTTTAAAAAGCGCCGCGCTGACCGCGGAATCCACTCCGCCTGAAAGTCCAACGAAGACCTTTCTTTTAAGAGGGGTATTTGATTGTTTGTGTTTATTCCAAATTCTGGCCATATTCGTTTCGTTCACCGGGCCTAAGGTGGCCCCAGCATTAAAAGTACCGGGAATGTCAGTTTTGTCCATTTCCCGTTCGTGAATCTTATTCGGCAGAGGGATGGTGGCAAAAATCTTGACGCTCTCGCCTTCGATCACCACTTCATCAATTAAGAGTTTGATTATATCTTTTTTCAGACGTTCTGTCACTATTTTCGGATCGTTTATTTTACTCAAAAACTTGTGGCAGGTTTCTTTAAACAGATCTATTTTTGCGCTCACATCATGCTGGACGTTGAGCTTCATCATGAGAGCATCACGCTCGGAAATAAGTTTCTCCTCGCTTAGCTCGATGTCGGTTTTCTCTTTTCTTAATTCCGGAAGCGTCATCACTTCGGCTTTGAAGGCTTCGGTAATTCTTTTCTTGGCCACTTCCAGTTTTTTAATGGCACTACTAATGTAATCCAATCTCCCATCGATGCTCTTAGCCCGCTCTTCGTTCAGAATTGATTCGTCTCTGAAGTTGTTGAACACTTCCTCCGGATTTTCCAAGATCGACTTTACCGTGTCCCAAACGATGGGCTCGATCTGATCCGCTCGCAGGTATGGGCTGTGGCAGTTTTCGACGGGGTTATTATTCATCCGGCTCTTGCAGTAGTAATAAATGACACCGCTCTTTTCTTGATGGCCGCGATACTTGAGATGGTCTTTGCCACACCTTATAAGTCCTTGTAGTAAATAAGTCTGCTTGGTACATCGTTTGGCAAACATCAAATTCTTTCGGGCTTGCAGGAGTCCTTTCTTATGCTGTTCATCAGAAACGATTCTTGGTATTTCTATGGGAAACCATTCCTCTTTTGCTCGTCTGATCTGACGGACTTTTGGCTTACCAGTTCGTAGATTGGCCACATCGAGCTTTATGGTTTGATTTTTACAGCAGTACCACCGACCGGTATATGCTTCATTAGCCAGAACATTCCGTATGGTCACTTCGCTCCACCAACCAACCGGATATTTTTTCAGTCCTTTCATCTTCCGATTCTTTTCGGTATTTTTCAAAGCGTCATACTTGGTAGGAATTTTAAGTTCAAATAACTTCGCTTGAATTTGTCGGATGTTGAGCTTATCCTCGGTGTACCAGTCATAGATTATCTTCACCACTTTGGCTTCGGTCTCATCCAATTCGTGTTTACCAAGTGGGTAGTTGTATCTATATCCAAAGAGTGGTCGACCGCCATTAAACTTGCCTGACTCAATTCTCCTTTTCATACCACGCTGGGTTCTCTCCATTATTTTCGCTCTCTCAAATTCACTGAAGGCACTCAAGATCGTAAATAGCAGTTTATCGTTCGGTGTCGTACCAAGCTCCCCTGTCTTGAAATGGATCGTGACATTTTTCTTCTTAAGCTCCTCGAGGAGGATGAGTTGGTTATAGGTGTCTCGACCGATTCGGTCGGCATCATAGACCAGAAAATAGCTAACGTCGTCATGAGTTTTTAAATACTCCCTGAAAGCGGTGAGAGCCGGACGGATGAGTGTCGCTCCACTAAAACCATCGTCAATAAACATCATCGACTCGTCCGGGACCGGCAATTTGTGATTGATGGCATATTGCATCATCCCACCAATGCCGTGGATTTGAGTGTCGATGGTTTGATTGCTTTTTTGTTCCTCGGTTGAAACCCGAGCGTAAAGGACTGATTTCATATTTTTATGCTCATTTTCGTGGTCACGGACACCCTATACTAATCTTGCTCATCCGCTAAGCTCGAGTTGCCCACAGCTGGTTCTCCGTCTGCAAGCCACTTTTTTATTATCGCGGCCTTTGCATCTGGATATTGATTGCGAGCCAAGGCAAGTTGCATCTCATAAGGAATAAACTCCCAGCGGTCGCCCGGCTCCATATCTTTGAAATTGATCTTGCTAAGCTCGATCC
>CAYPGH010000115.1:0-2084 GCA_964410475.1 uncultured Candidatus Saccharibacteria bacterium | reverse complement strand
CTGAAGAACTCAAAAAGCAAATCGCGCGAGAATTTGAAGATGCGGTTACCGAAGTTCTCATCGCAAAGACGATTCGCGCCGTAGAAGAATTCGGCGCGAACGCCGTCGTTGTTGGTGGCGGTGTCTCAGCCAATAAACACATCCGTGCCGAACTACACCGTCAACTCTCAGCTGTAAACCAATGCATTCCGACTCTACAGGGCGTTAACCCTGCGGGTCGGGAATGCCCCCCTGCGCACAAGCGCAGGGCGTTATTGGTTTCGAGCTTCTCGGCTCGGAAATACGAAAGCTCGCTTTCGTATTTCTCTCGCTCTACGTCGCTCGTAAACTGTAAACTTCTGCTCTGTCCTACGGAATTCTCCACTGACAATGCAGTGATGATAGCTCTTGCGGGTTACTTCCATGCGCTCAAGAAAGAATTCGCCAAGCCCGATACTTTACGCGCAAGCGGTGATTTATTGTTAGCATAAATACTCGTTTTACTGATAAAATCTCGTGATGAACCCCGTTAGAGGCCGCGGTCGCTCGATAAAGACGTACCGAGCTTATAGGGGTATCTAACAACATGGCACGCTCGAAAGATGGCAAGAAAACTATACGACCGCGACCTACCTCTAACGGGGTGGAGCCTTCAAAAGCCCCGGAAATTTTTCTCAAGCCCTACGACCCGAAAGCGCGGGAGCCGGAAATGCTCGCACGTTGGGAGGAAAGCGGCTATACAAACCCCGATGTCTGTATCGAGCGTGGCGTGACAAAGCCAGACGCCGAGCCCTATTCCATCGTCCTGCCGCCACCCAACGTAACAGGCACGCTTCACATGGGTCATGCCGCAATGCTCGCGGTGGAAGACATTCTCATTCGGTATCACCGCATGCGCGGATTCAAAACACTCTGGCTCCCTGGCACAGACTCCGCAGCCATAGCGACACAATCAAAGGTGGAGGCCGACCTTTACAAAAAAGAGAGAAAGACGCGACACGATATCGGCCGCGAAGAACTATTGAAGCGCGTCGAAGTTTTTACCGAAGAAAGCAAGGCGACTATCATCAATCAATTAAAAAAGATGGGGGCCTCTCTCGATTGGAGTCGTTATGCATACACGATGGATGAAAAGCGATACCAAGCCGTCATGGAAGCGTTCGTACGCATGTACGACGCAGGCCTAATCGAGCGCGGCAATCGCATCGTCAATTGGGATCCGAAATTACAAACGACTGTTTCCGACGACGAAATAGAATACGTGGAACAGGCGGATCCGTTCTATTATCTGCAGTATGGACCGTTCGTCATCGGTACCGTTCGCCCAGAAACGAAATTCGGCGACAAGTATGTCGTGATGCATCCAGACGACGAACGCTATAAGGAGTACAGTCACAGACAGACAATCGAGCTGGAATGGATAAACGGGCCTGTTACGGCAACCATTATTAAAGATGACAGTATCGACATGTCATTCGGTTCGGGCGCCATGACCATAACACCCGCACACGATTCGCACGACTTCGAGCTGGCGAAAAAACACAACCTCGACTTCGAGCAAGTGATAAATGAGCGTGGAATTCTCCTCGACATCGCCGGCGAGTTTTCGGGGCAACACATCAAGAAAGCACGTCCTCTCATAATTGAGAAACTGCAAAATAAAGGTCTTGTAGCAAAGGTGGATGAAAAATACGTGCACAACGTCGCAACCAACAGCCGAGGAGGCGGCACCATAGAGCCGCAGATAAAGCGACAGTGGTTCGTCATGGTGAATAAAACATTCAAAAGCCCTAAAGGAGAAATGACACTCAAGGGGTGGATGAAGAAAGTGGTCGAAGACAAAGAGACAGAGATCATGCCCGAGCGATTCGAGAAGATTTACTACCACTGGATAGACAATTTGCGCGACTGGTGCATTTCGCGGCAGATATGGTTCGGACATCGCATTCCTGTTTGGTACCTGCCTGCGCAGGCAGGCAAAGGTGAAGAAATGAAGGTAAGTGTTGCTTCACCGGGCAAAGACTGGGAGCAAGACCCCGATGTACTCGACACGTGGTTTTCTTCCGGATTGTGGACGTTTTCGACTCTCGGCTGGCCTCAAGAAA
>CAYPGH010000114.1:0-2124 GCA_964410475.1 uncultured Candidatus Saccharibacteria bacterium | reverse complement strand
CCACGAGTTCCATTTCTAAGTGCAACAAAATATAGGAAGGAGTAGATTTGTTGCATGAAGAATAAATTGTATTGTCACCTCGCGGAAAGTGACCGAATCCGCATCGAGGTATGGCTTCAAGAAGGCAGAAACCAGGCCTATATTGCCAAGAAGCTGGGTCGCAGCCGGTCAACAGTCTCCAGGGAGGTCAAAAACAGAGGCGCGCCCAAGTGCTATGTTGGCCGTTTTGCCCAAGTCAATTATGAGACCAAAAGAGAGAAATGCCGGCCGAGAAGGAAGGTTGAAGAAACGCCAATCGGGACTTATGTCATCGCCAAGATCCGCTCTGGCTGGTCGCCGGAAACCATCTCGGGCAGGATAAAGCTGGAAATCGAAACAGAAATAAGGAACATTGAAGATTATGTCTGCCCGGAAGCAATTTATCTGTTTATTTATGAGTCAGACTTCGGCCGGACAAACAAACTTTATCAGTATCTCAGGCGAGGCAAGAAAAGAAGGACTAGAAGATACGGCCGCAAGAGCCGAAAAGAAATCATTCCGAACCGAGTCTTTATTGACGAAAGACCAAAAGAAGCAAACACGAGGGATTCTATCGGCCACTGGGAATCAGACACTCTGCATTATCCAGAAAAGCAAGGCATCAACTCGTTGGTTGAGAGGAAGGCCAGATATGTTGAGTTGACCAAAATGCAAAGGAGGACAGCCGAGGAAACAGAAAGGGCGGTATGCTTGAAGCTGCAAAAACATGTCAGGAAAACACTGACGATGGATAACGGGTCGGAAAATCGAAATCACGAAGCAATCGCCAAATCACTTTCGCTTTTAGCTTTCTTCTGTCACGCCTATCATAGCTGGGAGAAAGGAACCAATGAAAACATGAACGGATTAGTCAGGAGATACCTACCGAGAAAAACAAATCTTGATATGGTCACCCAGCAAGACCTGGATGACATCGCCAACGAGCTCAACAACAGACCAAGAGCAATCCTAGACTTCAAAACACCAAAAGAAGTGTTAGAATATGAGTATCAAAAATTATCTATTTGTTGCACTTAGAATTTGAGAGTAGTACCTAGGGGACGGTTCTCTTTTTAAGGAATGAATTAGTCATTTAATCCCCGGGGGTGTAAAATTAAGTTATGCCAAGACAACCCAGGATTATCCTCTCTAAAAGTTTTTATCATGTTATGACTCGAGGCAACAATAAAAATGTCGTTTTTCGCGATGATGATGACTATAAATATTACCTTGAGCTGATTTATCGCTTCAAGCCAGAACACCCCTTTAGTCTTTATCATTATTGTCTAATGCCCACCCACATACACCTTGAAATCCAAACCAAAATCGGAAAAGAGTTTTCTATTTTTATGAAAAAAATTAATCTCGCTTATTTTCATTATTATCGAAGAAAATACAGCTGGGTTGGACATTTCTGGCAGGATCGCTTTAAGAGCCAACCTGTTGGAAAAGATAGTTATTTTATTCAATGTGGTAAATACATCGAACTCAATCCAATCAGAAAAGGGCTTGTTAAAAAACCCGAAGAATGGCCTTATTCGAGTTATCGATATTATTTCCAAGGCCTACAAAGCGACCTAATAACCCCTGACTTCTTATATGAAGAAATCGGGAAAAACTCAAAAGAGAGACAGCGGAGATATTCTGCCCTACTAATTGATCAGAAAATCAAAGAGTCTTACGGTATGGAAATTTGGGGAAGCGACCTTCAGAGATATCAAGAAAAGAAAAAAGTGCGACAAATACAAATAACACACAAAACGACTAATGATATGGGGTAAAAGAGAACCGTCCCCTTTGTGCTTTGTGGTGCGTTTTCGTCCTTTCGGACTCATCAGAACATCTACATAGATGTTGAACGCACGGGGCGGCGCGCGGAAACGCGTCCGCCCCGGGTGAAAGTGTGGAAGCGGCCCCTAGTCGGAGGGGCCGCTAACCCAGTCGTTCTCGTGGCCGAGAGATTCGAAGTCGATCGCGAAAGCGAGGGCGGGGTTGTCGAATGCCCTCGTGCAAATTGCCTCGATGAGGTCGAACTTGTTCATCCCCCACATCCGGGGGACGCCACCGAGTCGCCGGACCAGCGCCCGTAGCTGCTCGACAGTCAGC
>CAYPGH010000113.1:0-2124 GCA_964410475.1 uncultured Candidatus Saccharibacteria bacterium | reverse complement strand
GGAGACAGTCAGCTTATTGTTCTCGCCTCGCAAAACAAAAAATCGCCAGTAAAAATCCTCATAGACGCTGGCTCCGGGCGCAAAGTGCTGGATGCATTGGATGAGGCGCTTGGAAAACAAAATAATAAATACATAGATGTGATTATGATGACCCATCCCGACCTCGACCACTTCGGTGGATTTGTCGACGTCATCAAACGCTACGATGTCGGGTTTTTTATTTCGAACGGTAACGAGTCCGATTCGGATTCGTTCTTGGCGCTCAAGGAAGTGCTCGCCGAATATAACGTGCCCACGTTGACTCTCCTTGAAGGAGACGCCATTCGCTATGGCGACAGCATCCTCTTCATTATGTCTCCCGATAAAGCGCTCCTAGGCAACAAGGAACGCAATGAAGCTGGTATCGTGGCAAAGTTAACGTCGGAAGATGCAACGATTCTTTTCACTGCCGATATCGGATTTTTCGCCGAGCAAGTTCTCCTTAAAAAGAACTATGATCTTTCCGCCGATGTTCTTAAGGTCGGGCATCATGGCTCAAAAAATTCTTCCGGCGAGAGCTTCGTCGCGACGGTGCGTCCGCTTGTTTCCGTAATCGGCGTCGGACAAAATCGCTACGGTCATCCGACTCCGCGGGTTTTGGAAACACTTGAGCTAGCCGGAGCGCGCATGTATCGCACCGATCGGGACGGAACGGTAAAAGTTATTTTAAGTAGAAACGCTACGCCTCGGAAAACACGCGCCCAAAATGACGGGTTCATCGCCGCGGTCGCGAGCATCATGACAGGTGGATATAAAAAAGGAGCCCTTACAACGATTGCTCTGTCGCAAATAAAGGAGAAAGGAGAGAAACGCGAGTTTAACCTTATCCCACATAAAGAATGCTCCTTCCACTCAGGTGAGAGTCCGACACATTCACCTATCATCATTAACGAAATCGCATGGATGGGTTCGAAAGAAGGCGCAACGTATGAATGGATAGAATTGCGGAACGTCTCGAAAAAAAGCGTGAACGTATCCGGCTGGCAAGTCGTGAACGAGAACGGACGGCTCCACGCCACGCTCCCCCAACAAACGATATTTGACGGACAATTTATGGTGCTGGCACGTTCAGGCGGGAACGAAGCGCTTGGACTCAAGACGAGTGTTGTGTTCGCCGGCTCGTTGCGGAATACCAATGAAGGACTCCGTCTTTTTGACAATGAGTGCAAAATGATAGACGAGGTTCCTGTTACTCGGAATTGGCCCGCGGGCAACAACGGCTCTAAACAGACAATGGAGCGTATGGACGATCTTTCGTGGACGAACTCCTTGCAGTCGGGAGGGACGCCTGGAGAAGAAAATACCGGTATGACTGCCGGAAAAATCCCGCCCGCTCAACAAAATGTTGGAACTCCCGCGTCTTCTTCACCCCCGAGCGCATGTACCATCGGACAGATCAACGTAAATACCGCCCCCAAGGAAGACTTAATGAAAATACGGCACATCGGGAGCGCACGCGCCGATGACATTATCGCAAATCGTCCGTTCTCGTCGCTCGAGGAATTACGCGGAAAAGTAAGCGGTATAGGCGAAGCGCGGCTGGCAGACATACTCGCAGAGAATGTTGCATGTGCGACTCGTTAAAGACTTTATATTCTTTAGAATATGCGAAAACGCCCTCAAAGTGGGCGTTTTTGCGCTTTAGCTGGGTGTAACTCCGGGAGGAATTACGCCTGTACCTGCTGTCCTGCTGGAGCTTCCGGGGCCGCTGGCGGCGTGCCAGCTGGCATGTTTGGATCCTGTGCGTTTACATTCATGTCGTCAGTCATACGATAAGAAACCATAATTATTGTGCCGATAACGACGACCGTCCAGGTTGTCGCACACCTTACACGCTCCGTCAATACTAAGAAAGATGCTTGGAAACGAGTTTCGTCATTTCGAACATGTTTACCGTCGCCTTGCCGCCGAAAACCTTCCTCAAGGCGGCGTCAGCATTGATATTACGCTTGTTCGCGGGGTCCTGAAGGTTGTTCTTCTTGATGTATACCCACAGAGCCTTGACGACCTCCGAGCGCGCCATCGGTCCCTTGCCGACTACTTCAGCCAATTCAGGGCTGATATTCATGGGCTTCATAAATGCAG
>CAYPGH010000112.1:0-2173 GCA_964410475.1 uncultured Candidatus Saccharibacteria bacterium | reverse complement strand
AGAGCGCATACATGATAAGTACTCCGGCAAAAGCGCGGGCGACAGAGCCCGACAAGCCGACAAAATAATCAAAGACAAAAACCCACGCAAACACGTTCCCTATTGCAAGCCCCGCACGCAACAAAAAACGATGACCATGGAACATCACGTCAGCACCGCTTCGCTTCGCATCCGGCACTTCGAAAGAACTCATGGCGGATATACTAGGTTCCGCCTGACGAACCTTCACTCCGCGAAAGCGGGCGGTCATGGTACCGCTCAAGACGAAAGTATGGCGCGAGAAGAGGTGTAATCGCGACGACGGCATAACCGAACCAAATATTCCAATCGAAATACATCTGCCATCCCGTATATGGAACGCTAAAGACCCCGTCCAGAATTGCCATCAAAAGAGCCCACGAAAGCGAGTATGGAAGAATATCAAGCCATCGATGAAAGCCCAGTGACAAACCCGCATATATCGTTATGCCGATAAGAATAAGGAGACTCGTAACGCGCGGTGCAAAACCCTCTATGAATCCATACGTTACAAACCCCGACCACATCAAGAACATGACGGCGTATATGACGATTCCCCATCCGAGAAGTTTTCCATAGCGCATATACACCATTATGCGTTACTCGGAGAAAAATAACTCTTTTCGATGTGGATATCGGAAGAGTGCGTATGAAGACCGTTTTGGAGCAAGATGCTCGAAACCAATAAAACAGGCCGCCCAGCCCTAGTTTTGCACTCGGTACTCGGTGACTCCGATTACACGAACGCATGCATTTGTTTTCCGTGCCATAACAAAACCCTCACTGCAAAACTAGGGCTGGGCGGCACCTGGCTGTTTTTTTGGATAGAGAAGCGGCCTACTACCGCTTCAAACTCTACGCGCCATTCATCCCCGCGAGCTGTGCTGCGGGGAAATCTCTCGCTTCCCAATAACCTGTCTGTGCGGTGTCGGAATGCATTGGTCTACTGACCTTAATCTCACGGAGAGCGCTTAGGCGCCGACTAATTCTCACCCGACGAATCCTTATCCGGTTTCTTTGAATCCATATACTGTAATTCCGTCTCATCAGCGAGACCGCCGCGCTCCCCGTCATCTGAGGAAATCGCATCAATATCGAGTTTCAGGCGTTTGCGCACATTATGTTTTATCTTTTCTTCCTGTACGTTCCGGAGCACTTCTTGAAATGCCGTAAACGCTTCGTCGTACTCTCCCTCGTCAAATCTTTCAGTTCCTGTGTTAAACGCTTCAAGCACTGGGTCAAGCGGAGCAGGGGCGTGTTCGAGAGTGGAGTTCATACTCATTTCGGCACCGTCAGATCCGGAAACGGCCGGCTTCCGGGCTACGGCGGATATGGACGGTCTCGACCGTATAGTCAAATATTCGTTCTCGGCCTCTTTCTTTTTTGCGAACGCACGTTCTTGAACGTTCCGACCGGCCTTTAACGTAATTACGCGCTCTGTTGCCGCGCGCGCTTTTTCCACAGTGTCGGCATATGCTCTTGCTACTGCAAGAATGGGGCGAAGCTCTTGCTCCGCCTCCGGATTCACCGCAGAGAGCTCCGCGAGTACAGAAGTATGCGCTTTCAAGGTGGTCTCAAAATATGACTGCGCATCCGCAACTGCTTCGGTCTTGTCTTCTGCTTGTGCGAGCGAATCCGTGCGCATCTTAAAATCTTCCACATGTTTATCAAGGCGAGATTCTATATCGGCGCGAGTGGAATCCGTCAAGCGACCCTCGATCGCAAGCACTCCCGCCTCCTCCAGACGACGCACCGCTAGAGTTGCACTCCAAAGTGTTTTTGCTTCTTCGGATACCGTCAGGGCGCCGCGAATACTTTCATTCACGGAGGTTTTAACCGGATAGAGAATGTCACCTGGCAGAGCCCCTTCAGCCGCATACGATGTTCCCGTGCCAATGAGAAACACGATAAGAATACCTGCAAGTACGGGACGAAAACCATATCCGTAAATTGGCTCATTCCGACCCGCAGGGTAAACGCCCTGTAGAGTCGGAATGAGCCAATTTACGAGAGCGGAATGAGAACGACCCCGGCGAAAGGCCGGGGTCGTTCTTGGTCAAAGGTAAATCGGCCGATTTCTGGCTCCTCCTACGTCGCCAGTAAAGGAAAACTACCAGCTCCTACCACCTCCGTTTCCACCTCCGCTTCCGCGTCC
>CAYPGH010000111.1:0-2179 GCA_964410475.1 uncultured Candidatus Saccharibacteria bacterium | reverse complement strand
GATTGCCGCTTCTGCGATTGGCGCGATTTGCGAGTCGATAACTTGTTGGGAGTGTATTGTTGAAGTGGCGACCTTAATTGCAAACCCTGGAAGGCATGTTGTAGCGCCGGTTACGGGGTCGGTTATCTGACCCGGGCATCGCGCATATTCCTGTACTTTCGGAATGATGAGGTCCCAGCACTGTTTCTCGGCTCCACGAACTCTACCTATGGCCTCCGTCAACCGCGTGGCGATGGCCTTCATGGCATTTAAGTAAATGACCTCCACCTGTCGTGCGCCGGAAAGTATTTGCAAAGCGGCATTTATAGCTGAATCACGAAGTCCTCGCGCGGACTCTCGCGCCATTTGCTCCAGATATGAAGGTTGTCCCGCGGTGGGCTGTATCAGACCAGCGAGGCCACCCGAATCGGAGATAATACGAGTCGAGAGACTGGAGAAAAGAGCGCCTACCATTTGGTCTATCTCGGTTACATTCTCAAGATGACGGAATCCGGATGTAACAAGTTGCTGGACGTTCGCAGAAACGATGGAGCTGGGAGTGAGCGTAGTGTATCGACCAGTGGCAGGGTCGTATTTTTCAATGCCGTACATACCCTGCCCAGTAGTGAGACGGAACATCATCTCTTCCCTATCAAGTCCTATTTGATTAGAGACATAATTTTGCGCGAGTTGTCCTGCCCACAATGGATTACAGGCCAGATTCCCCAGCTGCTCAAAATCGGCAAGACTGAACGTCTGCGGGTTTGTTATGAGAGCTTTTAAATCACCTTTATACGGGCACTCTAGCGCTTTGTTTGGTTCGCGCGTATTTGCCATGTAGTTGCGTACGATTGAGCGGATGACGTCACCTTGTATAGCGGGGTTGAGCGTCGAGAGCGCCCCGCTATTTAGGGTATGCAACAACGTTTGGTCGCTACGTTCCAAAACATCCGCTATGAGGTCCTCAGGCCATCGCGGTCTTCCGTCCCGCCCTGTCAAGGTATCGTTCAGACCCTTCGTGACGAGGCCGGTCGCCGCACTCTCCGCTATTCGCTTGCTTACGCCGTCGAGCACGCACTCCTTATATACAAGGTAACCGGTATTCAAGGTTACTGCGGCATCGTTAACGGGCACATACACACCTCCGACTGCAGAGAGTGCTCCGACACTCATTCTGTAGGCAGCGGTTTGGTTACAGCCGAATAGGCCGGAACGCTGGAATTGGTATGCTTCATCAGTCGCACTTGGATCGCACTCTCCAATGACCTGATTATTTTCGTCAAAGAGTATACCTTCGACCGTGCATGTTGTTTGAGCACTTGTCGGAAAAGGAAGCATGCCGAACACGGCCCCAAGGGCGACAATGAACATGAGTGCAATTATGTAAGTATAGGATTTCATGAGCGTACATGTTCTCGGAAATATCCAGCGAGTGCGTCGAACGATGTCAGCATATTCACCTCTGCCCCGCTGAATGTGCGCAGAAGTGCGGCGGCGGCAAACGGATCGTTAGCGTATGTTGCCATTTTTTCAAGAACCATTTCGAATTCGGAAAGGGCGTTCAGGATATCAAGTTGGTGTGTCAGTGCGTTTTCCGGTACCACAACTTTCAGAACATTTTCTGTCGCTGTGCGGTATCTCTCTGCCATGTGTCGAAGCTCTGCAAGGTGAGCTTCGTCGCCAGTATCTATATAGGAAGCGAAGATATCCAATTCATACGATCTATTTTCAAGGAGCGGTTCGAGAGCAATGCGCAGATCGCTTCTGTATGCAAGCATTCGTGAAAGTGATGCATCAGGATCTGTTTTGATGTCGCTCGTGCCATATATGCGATATGAAATGTTGGCGCGCAGGTCTGAAGAGACGGTCTCTGCGACACGGTTTCCCTGTGCAGGAGTGTATGTACCGGCATCTTTCATGGCGACATATGAGCCGACCAACGTCCCTAACACATTATCGGCGATATTCGAAAGGCCATCCGGATCATTCAGGACATCTCCCTCGTTTCCATCACCCGCTAACCCTCCTTCAAGGGCTCTTTGCCAACGAATATCATTATTTGAATCTAGCTTTTTCGTTTGTTCCGTAATAGCGACACGTATTTCTTCCGTGGGCTCTCTCCACGAACGTGTTGCTTGCCAAGCCAGTGTACCAATGAGCACTGCCACTGCGAACCCGGCAGTTATGACCATAGGCGAAA
>CAYPGH010000110.1:1905-2190 GCA_964410475.1 uncultured Candidatus Saccharibacteria bacterium | reverse complement strand
TACAATACTATCCAATATAGTGAAATTCCCGGAAAATTCTTTCGTACAATCCGATAACGCGGCGAACATCACGTGCCGAAAGCGCATGTGTCTCCCCTTCGTGCGCTATCCGATTGCGAAGATTGTGCGCCTCCCAGGCTGCGTCTATTGAGTTGAAATCTGCACGATCGACCTGCTTCATTTTTTCGGCCATCGTCTCGCCCTTGTAACCCTGCACATCCAGCAGATCATTGAGCATAATATCGGCTTCTAGGATAGCCAGACGCCAGCTATGCTCATTCCCGC
>CAYPGH010000110.1:0-1895 GCA_964410475.1 uncultured Candidatus Saccharibacteria bacterium | reverse complement strand
AGGAATAGTATACAATACTATCCAATATAGTGAAATTCCCGGAAAATTCTTTCATACAATCCGATGACGCGTCGAATCTCACGCGCGGAAAGCTCATGCGCCTCCCCTCCGTGCGCTATCTTGTTGCGAAGATTGTGCGCCTCCCAGGCCGCATCTATAGAGTTGAAATCCGCGCGGTCTACCTGTTTCATTTTTTCGGCCATCGTCTCACCTTTGTAACCATTCACATCAAGAAGATTACTGAGCATAATATCGGCTTCTAGGATAGCCAGACGCCAGCTATGCTCATTCCCGCTTCGAGCCTGCTCGAGAATGCGGCTCCACCGCAATTGCGTTTTCGGAATATCTCGCGCTACAATCGGCTGTTGAGATGCTAAAAACATACGTTCTTCATGGCGGCGCAAAAGAAAGACGCGCGTCAGACAATAAACGGAGACTGCGAGAAACGGGACGGAAAACAGAAGGGCAAATAGAACGAATGTGTGCCACCCCTGCACGAGCGAATCATAGACACCGGGCGTTGATATCTGCTCGAGAAATCGGGGAAAATCTGAAGCACTCAAAGGTCGCGCTAGCGAATCTGATATTGGTGCGGAAGCTTCGGCGCCTGTGTTCTGGATGGATTCGAAAATGACCGTCAAGACATTTGGGATCCATTTGAAAATAACATCACCTAAGAAACCAAAAGCAGACGTCGAATCTCCAGTCATCGTTTAATTATACCGCCTTTTCAACATCACATCCGACAGAAAACAACGTTTCTTCTCCACCGTGAGGCGCCAACAATTGGAATCCGGTCGGAAGCTCCTTTCCCTCACGCAAGACGAATCCGGAAGGAACTGACATGGCGGGCACGCCTGCAAGATTCGCGGGTGTTGCGAATATATCCTCGGCATACATCGCCAGAGGGTCGGATTTCGCACCAAATGTAAAAGCGGGACTAGGTGTCGTCGGCATCGCAACAACGTCTACGGACCCGAATGCTTTCGCGAGGTCATCACGGATGAGTTCGCGCACCGCGCGGGCTTTTCGGTAGTACGCGTCTGCATATCCTGAAGAAAGCACGAATGTACCTACCAAAATACGTCGTCGGACTTCCGCACCAAAACCCTCTCCGCGTGTTTTCGCGTAAACACCTGCAATGTCGGATGCTGACACTGAGAGTCCGTAGCGAATACCATCATAGCGCGCGAGGTTCGTGGATGCTTCTGCGGGCTGAATGATGTAATACACGGCCAATGAATATGGAAAGCTCGGAAGATCAATATCACGGATTTCATACCCAGCGCTCTTGAGACCTTCGAGCTTCGCCTCAAAGCATGCAAGCACGTCTTTCTCACATCCATCAGAGAGAAACGCACGCGGCACGCCGATGATATTGGATCTTTTGGCGACTGTGCTAGGGGTATCAGGAAGAGATGTGCTGTCACGCTCGTCATATCCCCGAACAACCTCATATAGAATACGTGCGTCGTTGACGGTTTTTGCGAGAGGTCCTATCTGATCCAGTGAAGACGCCAACGCCATAAGTCCGAAACGCGATACCGAACCATAGGTTGGCTTCAAGCCGACGATGCCACAAAGTGATGCAGGCTGGCGAATAGAGCCGCCCGTGTCGCTTCCGAGCGCCGCAAGCGCAAGATTGCCTGCAACGGCCGCGGCAGAGCCGCCGGATGAGCCACCGGGAACACGACTTGTATCTCGCGGATTACGCGTCGGACCGAAAGCAGAATTCTCTGTTGAACTTCCCATCGCAAACTCATCCATGTTTGTCCTGCCAAGAAAAACAGCCCCTTCTTCCTTGAGCTTGACCATAACGGTCGCGTCGTACGAAGCGCGATAATTCTCAAGTATTTTTGATGCAGAGCTTGCGACGCGACCCTCAATAAGAATGT
>CAYPGH010000109.1:470-2206 GCA_964410475.1 uncultured Candidatus Saccharibacteria bacterium | reverse complement strand
GGAATCAATCGAGATTTTTGCTAAAGTAGGTTCGAGCGGAGTACAATAGAGACTCCAGAATCAAACTCAACGGCTTTTCAGATGCCGAAATGCGCGCGGCGCGGAGCGCCGCATAAGGGGGGATGGGATTTCCGCGCGCTTCGCGCGCGTGGATTGAGAGGTTCAGAAAATTCTGATCCGAAAATTTTGGAGGGAGGATTTTAAGGAGGTCTGCAAAGTTTATGTGTGTTTGCCCCGCCCACCCATGCGCACACACCTTCGCTACTGCGAAGCTCCCTGTTGTCCTTCTGGAAGGTTCACTTTCAGTGCACCTTCCGATTGAATTTTTTGATAAATCCGGTCAATGCCCTCAATGTGTTCCCATTTTCTCGCTTCGTTGTTTTGCGCCTCGTCAATAATTGCTCGCCACTCGTCAAGCATCTTAATCGCACCTTCAAGCATTAGATTGTGAAGCTTTTTCGGTTTGACGATTAAAACTTGTTCCCCGCGCTCTCGAAACCCTCGCTTCCATTTTTCAATCAAATCATCGGCTATTCGGTTTGTTGCAATCGTGAGTTTATAGTCGCCCTCCAATCCCGCTATGCCGAAAAAGTGCACCATTGAGCTTCTGAACGCATATAGATTCTCTGGCGTTAGATGTGCGAAATCTGTTCCCACATATTCGGGATTCCCCTCGGTCAAGCAGTATCGCTGGACCCACTCCAAGAATCTCTCTCGTTGTGTCCCATTTCTCCCCAAGTATTCAAACCAGTAGCTCGCAATAACATCGACGAAGGTAAACACGCAGATGAGTTGGACACGCTCCGAAGTATAATTGCGCTTCTTATCGTCCATCGCAAAAACGGAGCCAATATCTTCCATAGATTCCCTAAAGAATCTGAACACCAGATCGTCCTTTTTCTGATGAGCATGTCCTAGTTGTTGTCTTATTTCGTCCATAAAGTTGTATAATCAAAGTATGCGTTATTTTCTCTACGCTCGCAAAAGTACCGATGTAGAGGACAAACAAGTCCTTTCCATTGAGGCGCAACTTTCCGAACTTCGCGCGCTCGCAAAGCGCGACGCGCTAGAAATTGCGGAAGAATTTATTGAGAAGAAATCCGCAAAGATGCCGGGCCGTCCGATATTCGGCGACATGATGGCGCGAATACAAAAGGGCGAAGCGCAAGGTATCATTTGTTGGAAGATAGATCGTCTCGCGCGAAATCCGGTGGACGGCGGACAGGTGCAGTGGCTTTTGCAACAGGGCGTCATTCGCCATATTCAAACGCACGACCGCTCTCACTATCCAAATGACAACGTTTTGATGATGTCTGTTGAACTTGGTATGGCGAATGAATATATCCGGCAACTCTCCGCAAACACCGCGCGAGGACTTCGGCAGAAGGCAAGAACAGGCGTGTACCCAGGCCTCGCGCCTATCGGCTACCTCAACGACCCGCGAACGAAAACTATCCGTGTCCACAAGAAAAATGCCGGACTCGTGCGCGAGATGTTTGAACGCTACGCGAAAGGCGCGACCTTGAATGACTTGGCTATTTTTCTTGAAAAAGCAGGAGTGATGTCTAAAGGAAACCGCCGCGTCCATATCTCGCGCATTTCGTTCATTTTGCAAAATCCGTTTTACTACGGCCACTTCCGCTACGCGGGCGAAGTGTACGAGGGCAATCATTCGCCGCTCATTTCAAAATCTTTGTATGACAAAGCGAACGCCGTGCTTCGCTCGCGTGGCCGGA
>CAYPGH010000109.1:0-460 GCA_964410475.1 uncultured Candidatus Saccharibacteria bacterium | reverse complement strand
CTCGCGATCAAAACCGACCCCGCGCCGTATTGCGGCCTTTTGCGGTGCGGATTCTGCGGCATGGGCATCACGGCCGAAGTGAAAGAGAAGCATCAGAAAAACGGCAATGTGCATCACTACACGTACTATCGCTGTACCCGCAAAAACAAGGCCGTGAAATGCAAAGAAGCGCCGGTGCGAAGCGAGTTATTGAACTCGCAACTTTCGGCGCTTTTTGGCGAGTACGCCATGCCGCAGGAGTGGGTTTCCCCATTTTCCGCGTTGCTGGAAAAAGAAGCCGCTAACGCTTCCAAAACGGCGACGGAGGCCGTTCAAGGACTGCGGGACAAGTGCGAAAACATTTCTCGGCAAATAACGCGCCTGACAGACTTGTATGTAGCCGAGGACATCGAACGAGAAGATTACTTGTCTCGCAGGCGTTCTCTCATGTCGGAACGCCGGACGATTGGGGAGCAAATCG
>CAYPGH010000108.1:0-2224 GCA_964410475.1 uncultured Candidatus Saccharibacteria bacterium | reverse complement strand
GCGTGTCTCTGGTGTGCGTGAATTTTCCGAATTGTCGGCAGGACAAAATAAACTTGATGAGGAGGTGCAAGAGCAGATGTCGCTTGGTTTCGTTCTCGACGGTACGGACTGCGGCAAAGGCATTGTCGAGGAAGTCGGCGATCTTACTTGTGAATACTTTCGGGCAGTAGTTCTTGCGAATAAAGCCATCGTGCTTTGTCTTTATGAAAAGTCTGGCAAGATCCTCGGTCTCTAGCTTCACGCTATTATTTGCGATAAGGGCCCGGCCGATGATGACAGAGCGGAATGCGATATCGTTTGCGATAACTTTGTATCCTTTTGCCTTGGCGTAGAGACTTACTGATCCACCGCCAAGAAAAGCGTCTATAAAAACTCCTTCGGTCTTTTTTATCGGCTTAAAAATGTACTTGACCAGCTTTCGCTTGCCGCCGAAGTAACTTGGTAATGATTGAAATTTGGAAAACATAAAATATTTCTTGTTCCAGCTCTCCGACACTCCTACATCCGCTGTGAAGTTTTTTATTTACACCAAACCCGTGAGTCTGATGCAGTGTGAGGTCGATCACAGCTGGTGGATGTTCGACCCGAAGGAGTATCAGAGAGCTGGAAACAATCGGATAACGAAAAAGGGCTCGTAGCCGGTTTATTGGCTACGAGCCCTTGAGCTCGGAATTCCTTTCAGGAATGCCCCTTGAGGCATTAAGTTATTCGATTGTGAATTTATTATAGCACCCAGCAGAAACTTTCCACAAGCATGCACCCCTGTGCATAAATCTTAAAGTTGCTCGAGCTCGTATTTCACTCGTGCTTCAAGTTGTGCCGCACGAGTTGAGCTTATGCCAAACTTCTTGCCGGTTTCTTTTTGTGTGTGAGTAGTACCATCTGCAATGCCAGTGCGGTACTCAAAAACTTCTAAATATCGAGGTTGTAAATGGCTAAGCCGGTATTTTTCCGTCTTGTACTTCTCGACTAGTTTTTTCTCATCGGTAAGCATCTTGGCTTAATTATGCCACAAAACCTTGAATTTAGGGGGTTTTTGGTCGCCCACAGGGCTAGGACTTGCAATTACTCATATAATCCCATATAATCACATACATAACGTATATGAGTAAAATTATGAATGACATCACTCAAAAGTTTGATCTCCGGATCAAAAACCCAGAGCCACACATCGTCGCCCTCTTGGCGGAGATCGATGGTATTCGAGGTGAATTTAAGTCGGGTCTGCGAATGACTCCGCAAGCTATCACTAGCTTGAGGCAGTCGGTGCTTATTACATCTGCCGGTGCATCCACTCGTATTGAGGGTGCGAAGCTCACTGATGAGGAGGTAGAAAAAATCATGCAAGGTCTTGCGGTTTCAAAGTTTTCCGATCGAGACTCGCAGGAGGTGCAGGGTTATCTTGAAGTGCTTCAGAATGTATTTGATGCTTTCCAAACTCTACCACTTCGAGAGAGCGTGATCACATCACTCCACAATCAGCTTCTCAAATATTCCAACAAGGACGACACACATCGTGGTGGTTACAAAAAGAAAGAGAACACCGTCGGTGTACTTGGACCGGACGGCAATGTGGCAAGAATCATGTTCGAGACTACTCCGGCATTTCTTACTGCAAAGGAAATGCAGGAGCTTGTTGATTGGACAGTCGATGCCTTCGAAAAGAATCGCTTCCACCCTTTGCTTCTTATCGCAAATTTCGTAGTTGAGTTTCTAAAAATCCACCCATTTGAAGACGGCAATGGGCGTCTTTCCCGTGTCCTTACAAACCTTTTGCTACTTCGATCCGGATATCAGTTCGTTCAGTATGTCTCGCACGAGCAAATTGTGGAGCGTCGCAAGGATGAATACTATCTGGCACTCCGCAAGTCGCAGGAAACATTCAACACTGATCACGACACTATCTCACCGTGGCTGAATTTCTTTTTGTCGGTCGTGAAAGAGCAAGCATCAAAAGCTCTTACATATCTGCAGGAGGAAAAAGTCGAGGACACTCTTTCCCCGAAGCAGTACGAGGTATGGAAATACCTCTCATCGGTCGGCGAGGCCGCTCCCGGTGATATCGCCAAAGCTACTGGTGTTGTCGGAGTTACGGTCAGTCAAGCACTGGATCGCCTCATCGAGCTCGGATTGGTCAAACGAGTCGGACGTGGTCGAGGGACCCGATACGTGAAATTATAAACTAACCCCAAATTGGAAATCGCCTATGCAAAACGCTGAACAC
>CAYPGH010000107.1:0-2316 GCA_964410475.1 uncultured Candidatus Saccharibacteria bacterium | reverse complement strand
TATTTAAAACCCTCCCATCTATCCCGATCCGCCGTAAAGTTCCAGTGGCGAGTGGGCAAAAATGGGGGGGTTGCCCGCGAACATATGTTCGCCCCACCGCGCCCGCCAGGGCGCGTGGCGGAGGCGGATCAGTTTCCCTCAAAATGGTTTCGCGCAAAGTTTAGGATATCCCACAGCAACAAAATAAAAACGCCCTTACCGTTGGGGAATCGCCTGCGGCTCGCGTTGATGCAAAACCCAAAGGCCGCCCATTGAGAGCGGCCTTTGGGTTAGTGGAGCACTTCTGGTCCACGACCATCAGTACTCTCACAAAATATAGTCGTGATCTTTCCCTCGCGATAACTCGCTCGGGATCACTGAAAATCTAAGACGAGCTTCGCTCCACCTTCCTCCACGGGAAAACAAGTGTTTTCCCGACCCCTTTCCATTTCAATTCCCCGCACCTCCACAGACATGGAACAATATGGAAGAATAGAAAAAGCCTCTCTTAGAGAAGCTTTTTCAGTAGAGTATATTTGTAGGAAAATACTCTTTCTCGTATCAAAGTTGTAAACAGATAACCAGACAAAATGTTGTAAACAAACTTGTTTGGTACAAGTTTCATCAAAAATCTCGCAATAGATCCAAGCTTCAGAAAACGACCTGCTTGCTTCTCGAACCTCTGCATTGTGGGAAGTACTAAATCTGACAAATCGCCTATATTCTCGACAGTAAATCCTACCTGTTTCGCAGAGTCCAAGAATTCACTATGGAGTTCAAAATGCTCGACAGCCACACCAACTTCAAGCAATCTTGCCGCCAGAAGCTCTTCCTTTGACATCTGCTCGTCTTGCTTTTCTCTATAACCATCGTAAATAGAAAATAGACCTCCCTTTTTTAAAATCCTTAAGACTTCTTTCAATACTTTCTTCGTATCTGAACTGTGGCAGAGTGCTTCGATTATGAATACGACATCGAAGCTCTCTGGCTCAAAAGAGCTAAGATCATGAAAATCACCAGCTAGAACGGTGTAATTATTCAAACGAAAAGCTTTTTTCCTAGCGAATGTAAGTTGAGACTCGGATATGTCAAGCCCAATGAAATCCACATGGGGGTTCGCACTTGCCAACCAAGTTGCATTCCCCCCACGACCGGTAGCGATCTCCAAGACCTTCTGTGCGCCAGCGCTCTTTACGGCTTTATCTATCATTTTTACTTGATAGAACAAGTCCTCTTCTTTGTATATTCCATCTACACTAACACCCATGTGAACAAATCCTTTCTTATTGTGAAATAACGAGTAAGGAATTTTGTTTATCCAGTAATAAACTTCTATATATGATTGATCGACTTTCTGAGTAGCAACTTTTTCCAGATTAAAAAACTGTCCTAATTTGTTAAGTTTGTAGATAAGTTCATTCCCCATAAGATCATTATATCTTTTATGTTACTTTTTATCAGTAAAAAATTTGAATATATAAAGGTTCTAACTTCTTCCATATATCTCACCTAGACAACATTCGAATCAAATGTTTTTACATATTCCATCAAACCGTTTATTTGCGCGTTATCTTTCGTTTCAATCAAATAGGTTCTAACGTCATTTATTAGACTCCACAAAATAACGAGCCGCTTTTGGCGGCGACTATATTTTGTGAGAATGCTGAGGCGTTTGCGCCGAAGTGCTCCACAAAAACAAAGCCGCTCATCGAGAGCGGCTTTGTTTTATGACGAAGAAGTGTCTCGCCTAGCTTCATGCGAGGCAAGACTAAAATTCAGCTTACCTTTCCCTCCCAAATGAAACTTCCTGGAAACCGGCGGCATATGATGCGACTTGGTAGGGTTGGAAAATGAACGTAACGTTGTCTGCGCTAACGACAAACGTTTGGTAGTTCTCGCGTGCTACTTCTGCCCCTTCCGAGAAGAATACGTCGTCGCCCAGTCGCGTACGCAACTCCTCTGTCGCCAAATCTGCGACTTGTTCCAAGGACAAATCAACCATCGCGAGTGCATCGTCAAGAGTGAGCTCGCGCCCGGTAGTACGACCGAAATTTAATCCGCGCACGAAAGCGGCAGAGTGTGCACCGCCCGTGTAGGTCGAAATTGTGAGACGAGCGCTCACCAGATCAGAACCCACATACGTCGAGTTAAAGATGCTATCGAATTCATAGCGCGTCTCCGAAGGAAATGACGGGGCCTCAGAGGTCTGCGCCTTAAACTGCGTTATAGCATCATTGATGAATTTTTCTATCGCACTGTCTATCGCGAGGTTATCAAACTTTGGATATTGTGCGTCAATAACATACTCCGCTGTCTCTTCGCTTACAATTGCGGTCG
>CAYPGH010000106.1:0-2355 GCA_964410475.1 uncultured Candidatus Saccharibacteria bacterium | reverse complement strand
ACCCACAGGGTATATACTCGCTGTCGCGTTAGAATAGATTACATGGTGACAGAGGAGCTTCGAGAATATGTTCGAGAATGTCTTGCATCTGGCAAAGCTAGAGACCTTGTGCTTAGGGACCTTCTTTCGTTAGGGTGGCAAGAAGCTGAAATACATGAAGTGTTGCAGGGAGAAATGCCAGACGTTACTTCGTCAACTCGATTAGCCGGTCTGATAAACATAACGTCATCTCTCGCTTTGCCAGCGCTCGTTGGTATTATTCTTGTACTCGTAGGAACGACGCTCTACCTATGGAACGAACGGCTCGACCTTTCGAATACCAATACTCAGAAGGTCAGAGAGTTTTACACACAACTTGCTCAATCACAGATCGCGTTCACGGACGCAGGAGAAATGGTGTTCCCCGATGAACAGGAATTTCTATCTCAAAAGGCCGCATACGTCCAAGATAAAAACAGTTTCATTGAAGCGGATCTTCGCACCATGCAGATCACGTTGTATGAAAAGGGTGTTGCTGGCAAGACGCTGGAAATCTTGACGAAAGGCAAGGAGGGGAGCTGGTGGGAAACACCCACTGGCGACTACAAAGTTCTTGGAAAGTCAGTGAATGGGTATTCATCGATAGGTAATGTTTGGATGCCCTACAGCATTCAATTTTACGGGAACTATCTCCTTCACGGGTGGCCGAACTATGATGATGGGACGCCGGTACCACAGGGGTACTCTGGCGGTTGCATACGTATGTCTACGAAGGACGCAAAAGTGGTTTTTGATTTCGCAAAAGTAGGAATGCCGATCCTGGTGTTGGAAGAGAAAGAAGAGCGTACGTTTGGAGTACTTACCCCCAATGCTACAGATGCTGTTTTGCCTCCGATTGGGGCAAAAGCGTTTCTCGTGACTGATCTTTCTTCGGGCGAGACTATTTTAGAGAAGCGAGCGGAGGAAAAGTTTCCCATAGCGTCTCTCACCAAGCTTATGACAGCCGTTGTAGCTCATGAGGTCATCTATCTGGGCCGATCAATAAAAGTAACTCCGAACATGCTTGCAAGCGTTTCGCAGATCTTCTATCCAGATGTAGGAGAGCGCTATATAGGAATGGATCTTCTTTATCCGCTTCTGATGCAATCATCCAATGATACCGCGAAGGTGCTCTCGGGTTTCATAGGAGAGGATACCTTCGTGCACAATATGAACGCGAAAGCGGCATCACTCCAGATGACAGATAGTCAATTTGCCGATTCCTCTGGAATCAGTGCCAGTAATATCTCGACGACGTACGATATTGCAAAACTGTTGCAGTATATTTACTACAAACGTCCTTTTCTGTTTGATATCAGCAAGGGTGTTGCGTTCGAAAATGTCGGGCTAATACAAATTGGCGACACAATACCAATCTCCGATCTCAAAAACGTCAATGAATTTATTGGAAGCCCAGATTTAATCGGAGTTAAAAATGGGGAGACCACAGCCGCGCGGCAGACGATGACAACCGTATGGAACATTCATACGGCTCAGGGCGACTTGCCGATCGCCATTATTGTTCTGGGTTCCGAAGACAGAAAAGGGGATACAGAGGTTCTGCTGCAATGGCTCAAAAGCAACTTCTCAGTTCTTTAGTCCGATAGTCAGAGTCTTCACGAACTCACCATTGCAGGGCCCTTGAAATCCCGTACAATACTGCCTTCATGCCGCAATTGAGCGAAGTCGCCCAAAAGAAAATTCTCATTGCGCTTGCGATCTATCTCGCGTCGCTCTTTGCGGCCAATACCCTCGGTCTCAAAATAATGCCGTTCATCTTGGGCCTCCATGTATCGGTCGCGATCTTTTCGTTCCCGTTCGTGTTTCTTACGACCGACGTTATCGGGGAAGTGTACGGCAAACGTATGGCAAAGTTGTTCGTCTTGTGCGGTTTTATCGCAACAGCGATGTTCGTTCTTTATTCTCTTATCTCAATAGCTCTACCGTGGGACCCGGCGGGAGAGTGGGTCCATGAAAGCTATAACCAAGTGTTCGGTATTTCCGCACGCATTGCTTTCGCGTCGCTTATTGCGTTCGCTATCGCGGAATATCAAGATGTCATCCCCTTCTTCTTTTTTAAGGCGACGATAGGTAGCCGGTTTTTCTGGCTTCGCTCAAATCTGTCGAATCTTTGGTCACAATTCTTAGACACCGTGTTTTTTATGCTCATAGCCTTTTATGGCGTCTATGACAATGATACGCTCTTTGGCATCATCATATCGTGGTGGCTTTTCAAAGTGACGATGGGGTTTGTTTACACGCCGCTCTCGTATCTCAGCTTGCGGCTTTTGCGTGATAAAACTGTTCCTATCCAGAATATTTAATCCATGCGCAGAA
>CAYPGH010000105.1:0-2362 GCA_964410475.1 uncultured Candidatus Saccharibacteria bacterium | reverse complement strand
TTCACTTCCTTGTCCTGCTGTTTAAATTCTTTGAATTCAACATCGTCGCCCACTATTCGGTAGAGCTTCTCTTCAGTCAGGAATTCTTGGTTCAGCTGCACAAGGTTGTTTGCGAGGCGCGTGAGAGCGAAGGCAATATTGCCTGCGAAAGAACCGAGGCGCATGTTGCTTTGGCCGATAAGCATTTCGACTTTGCCTAGCGGTTCTTGCGCCGACTTCGGTTGTCCGGATGCATACTCCGAGATTGCGAGCGTGCGCTCAATTTCTTCGCGGAGCATCTTCTCTTCGTTGATACCCATCAGGCTTATTTCGGGCGGACGCTCGATCATGACATCGTCCATCTTTCGTAGTTCCCACTTCGCTCCCGGCCCAAAGACGATGCTGTCTTTCGTTATGCCCGAGTCCTTACGAATTTTGATCACGGGGTCGAGCATGAGAATGACATCGTCCATGCGCTGGTTTCGAAGATCGGCAATTTCGATGATGGTCGACTCCACCGGCTCTATATGACCGATCGACCAAAACTCCCAGGGCAAATCGTGATCGGGTAGGTCTATGAAAATACGCCCGCCGTTAACGCTCTTGTATGGGTTATCGTCGTTTCGAATAAGTGTGTCTTGGTTTGCAATAGTGACGATCTTGCACTCTTCGAAGTCCCAGCATTCCCACAGCTCTATTTGCTTTTCTTTCTCGCTCTTATCGTTTCCGACTTTGATAGTTGCTCCCTCGGCCGAGTCACTGCCGACTGCGATCTGCCCCATCTTTTTCGTGTCGATTTCGTATCGCTCTTTCTTCCAATCATCAACGCTCTTTGATTCGACAAACTTGAGGTTCTTGTAAATCTTGTCCTCGCCTCGCGCCTCTTCTTCTTTTTCAAGTTTCGCTTTCGTCTTCGCTATCCGGCGTATAAGCCAGGGACAGTCTTCGTGCAGGTCGATTGTTTCGGGAGCAATAAGGATTTCCCATAGGTCGAGAATGTCGAGTACAGGATCGTCGTAGTCTCCGGACTTCATCCATGTCGTCATGCCGATACCGTTGCCATAGATACTCGAGGACTTCACCCAATCGCGTAGCCGGACCGTGAGCTTGATGATGTCGAAGTCGTAGTTGACTAGATCGTCCCACGATTGAAGCGAGTTTGATTGAAGGTCTTTCTTTTCTCTCGGGAGAATGCGTGTCTTGCGTTTTGCCGTCGCCATTCGGGAGACCACCGTTTCGATGATCTCGAATGCGATTGGCGGCATCAGACGTGTCTCATACGCATAGTTCTGTCGTTCCTGATAGGCGCGATAGAGCTTGTACATGCGGAGATGCTTCGCCCGGTACGGACGCATGAATTCTTCCGCACGAGTGAATCTTTTCTTCCATTTTTCAACGAGCTTTTTTTCTTCTTCAGTCGGCGAATAGACCTCATCGTTCGATGATGATTCATTTTCTTCCTGCGTTTGTTTTTCTGTATCTTTTTCTTCTGCCATAAACTGAAAAAACCGAGCTTAGAAGCTCGGTTCCTCCAGTAATGGGTAGCACTGCGACACCCATCATTGGAGGAACAGAGCCTCCAATCGGTGTCGAATCGTGTTTGTCGGGCAAATAAAAAACGAGGCTCCGACTCCTAGCTCTCAAAGCAAAATGCCTTGAAAACAGAAGTCGTAGCCCCGTGTCGTTTAGTCTCTTGCGAGACGCCGTCAGGCGACGTTTCTTTACCTTATAATTCTAGCATGGAACATTTAAGGATTGTCAAATACCGATGTGGATATCTTATTCACTAAGAGAAGTTTGTGAACCCTTCTGTTTGGCGCGACTTATTAGATACCCTCCAACAAACGCCACGACTCCGAGCACGTCGCCGATTGCAAATGGACCGAAGGCCGGTGCCACAGCCGGATCAAAAAACGACCCACTGAGAAATGTGAATCGGGCAATAACGCTGATTATTACGACGAGGCCGAGACAGACAAGTCCTGCCTGAAATGGTCGGAGACTCATGGGTTAAATGATATCACTTTCGGGCGGCCGCATAAATCCCGCCGCCAGGAGCTCGTGCCTTTCGGCCCGAATGCACACCTTTCGATATGCAACCATCCAAGGAACCCTGACGACGGGGTTTATACCTTGGATGGATTTACTGCCATGCTCATCAGCAAGCTGAGTGAGTTTAGGCAAGATTGTAAGGATATTTTACTACATTAAAAATAATTCGGATAGTTTAGAAAAGATAAAGGGGCTATCCACGATGTGCTGTGGATAGCCCCAATTTTTTCGACCGCCTGCGGCGGAATTCAAGGGATCAAAAGACCCAAGAATTCAAGACCTCAAGGATCGATTACTGCGGGAGGAAGGCCGACGAGGAACCGTAGTTGTC
>CAYPGH010000104.1:0-2364 GCA_964410475.1 uncultured Candidatus Saccharibacteria bacterium | reverse complement strand
TGACCTCTTGCCGCTACACTGAAACAACGTCAACTATTCGGAGCGCAAGACCGCCACGGAACGAATCGCGCCCGATTGTAGCGAGAACTCTCGCCTCCGTCCCTGCCTCAGGGGTGAGAGTGAACCCTTCGGGCGCACGGAAGAAATCGAAAGCACGCATACGCACTCCCGATCGACGACACTCAAGTCGAAGCTCCACGTGTGCACTGTCACGCCCGAAACGCTTCACCTCTGTGACAGTCGTCTCGCACACACTGAGTATCGGCTTTGGGTTCCCGATTCCGAACGGTGCCAGTAAAGAAACGTCGGCAAAAAAAGCTGATGAAAGTTCAGAAAGAGAAACTAGAAGGTCGGGTGTCACATCATTTTTATCGGTATTCTGCAATACAGCGCCGGACAGAGATGAAGCCGCGCGAGTGAGAATCTCCGGAAGCGCATGAACATTCTCGTGTGAAACAGAAAATCCGCCGGAATTCGCGTGCCCACCAGCCGCATCAAAGACATCTCCTGCGTTTGCAAAAAGTTCCGCTATAGAAATATTTCCATCCGAGCGGCATGAGCCTTTAAGATTCCCATTCGCGTCCCTGCCCCATAGACAAACGACACCACCGCGATCCTCCATGATTGAATTCGCCGCAAGCCCTAAGATGGCTGGTTTCCATTCAGGATTTCCCAAAACAACGACCTGTTCGCTATCGCCGAAACGCTCGCGCATATTTTTGCGAGCTTGCCGTACGACCACCGCAACGACCCCCTTACGCCGCGTATTCAACTGTTCAAGGTGTGCGACAAGCGCCTCGGCTTCCTCAGGATTTTCAGTACTGAGAAGTTTTAGCGCGGCGTCGGGCTCATCCATACGTGAAGCGGCATTCACGCGCGGAGCGATTGAGAAAGCGATGTCGTCTTCTGTGAGTTCGGCGCGACGCAGGCGAAGACGATTGCAAAGCGCGATTATTCCGGGACGCGGAGATTTCCTAAGAACTTTCAGCCCGAAGTGCGAAAGTACGCGATTCTCATCGACGAGCGGCACCATGTCGGCAATCGTTGCTATGGCTACCATATCCAAAAGCCACTTCTCCCAACCATCCGGTATCACACTGAAGTTGGACGCATTGCGCTTCTTTCCTTCTGTCAGAGTCGCCTGCACAAGCTTCCATGCAACTGCGGCACCGCAGAGATCACGGAATGGATATCCGCCAGCTGGCGGACCAAGCTTTGGATTGATGACAGCGAGAGCGTCCGGCAAAACGCCGTTTACCTCATGATGGTCTGTAACGATAACGTCCACACCTCTCTCATTCGCAAATTGTACAGCGTCTATCGCAGTCGTTCCGACATCAACGGTAATGATGAGTGAGACATTATTTGACGCCAATTGCGCTATCGCTTCTTTGTGAAAGCCGTAGCCCTCTCTGTCACGATGGGGTAAATACACTTCGAAATTTTTGTAACCTATTTTGCGAAAAAAATCCGATAGAACTACGGCGCCGGGAATACCGTCACAATCAAAATCCGCGTATACGGCAATGCGCTCGCCCTGTGCAATAGCCGACAGTAGACGTGAGACCGCCCGCTCCATTCCCTCGAGGAGAAATGGATCGTGCGTTCCACGCTCATAATCAGGCTCAAGGAATGCGGCAATGTGTTCGTCAGATTCGACGCCGCGCTTAGCAAGCAACGACCGAACGAGTAGAGAAACCTCCATGGAGACGATTGTAGCACCGCTATCGGTCAGGCTATACTGAGGTCATGTCTGATTGCATATTTTGCAAAATAATCCGCGGAGAGCTTCCTTCGTTCAAAATATACGAGGACGAACGCGTGATCGCGTTCCTCGATATCCATCCCGTCAATGCTGGCCATACTCTTATCGTTCCGAAAGCACATTCACAAAACATCTTCGATATCAAACCGGAAGATTGGACCGCCGTTGCGGAGTTGACACGCGCGCTCGCGCTCGCGATAGAGAAAGGTACCGAGGCCGACGGCGTCAACATCGCGATGAACAATCGCGAGCATGCGGGCCAAGTCGTTCAGCATCCGCATGTGCACGTCATTCCACGTTTCAAAGGTGATGGCCTGAAGCTCATGCCGCAGAGGGAATACAAAACGAACGAGGCCGAAGAAACAGCGGAGAAGATCCGCGCGGAAGTTTCCTGATTTTAATTGATGGGACAGACGAACTGGCAGTTCGGACCTGTGCGTCCGACGTAGGAGCCGTCCGGACAGAGCATCGCGTCGGCGGTGCATGCGACAGGTACGGAAGTGGCGCAACGCCAATTTTGGCAACCTCGATCAGTAGTGTACAACTGCCAAGTTCCCTGAACGTTATTTGACGCTGTGCAAGTGGGGCCCTCGGGCGCG
>CAYPGH010000103.1:1314-2382 GCA_964410475.1 uncultured Candidatus Saccharibacteria bacterium | reverse complement strand
GGATATGGAATGACCATACTGGGCGTGGTAGAAAAGGGTGAGAGGCAGGTCATTTTTGAGCCAGCAAGCACTGTTTTGTCGCCACCGGGAGAGTAGTGGAGAGTATTTGACAATAATCGAACTTTAACGTATAAAGAAACATGGAAGTACTCAAAGAAACAAATCTCACTTTTCTCGGCGAGAGAAAGAAGGGTAAGGTTCGGGACATCTACCTTCAAAAAGACCGCGTTATTCTCGTTTCCACAGATAGGCATTCATCCTTCGATCGCATCATCGCGCACATCCCGCACAAGGGGCAGGTATTGAATCAGATTTCAGGTTTCTGGTTTCAGCTTACAGAAGACATAATTCCAAACCATATCATAGCGATTCCTGATCCGAATGTGACGGTCGCTAAAAAGTATAAAACAGTACCGGTCGAGGCAGTTGTACGCGGATATCTTACCGGTGTTACTGACACAGCCATCTGGACACGTTACTCGAGTGGCCAGCGGGATTTTGGTGGCGTCACTCTACCCGACGGGATGAAGAAAAATCAGGAGCTCCCATCGCCTATCTTCGACCCCACTACCAAGGAAGATACACACGACCGAGCAATTTCTCCTGCAGAAATGATAGCGGAAGGTCTCATCACAAAAGATCTCTTCGAAGAAATCAAAAAGACGGCAATTGCACTATTCATACGCGGTCAAGAGGTCGCTGCGAAGCAAGGTCTTATCCTCGTTGACACGAAGTATGAATTTGGCATGGATAGAAGCGAGAAACTCGTCCTCATCGACGAGATACACACGCCCGACTCCTCGCGTTTTTGGCAACTAACTTCGTATGAAGAACGAATTGGGAAAGGGAAGGAGCCCGAATATTTCGACAAAGAATTCCTGCGCCTATGGTTTAAGGAGAACTGTGATCCGTATAAGGACAAAGAACTTCCGGAGGCACCTCCCGAAATGGTCGAAGAGATGTCGCGTCGTTACATAAAAATGTATGAGCAGATAACGGGGGTCACATTCACTCCCGGCGAAGAGCCAATCCTCCCGCGCATCGAGCGCAACCTAGTAGCTTATAGCG
>CAYPGH010000103.1:0-1214 GCA_964410475.1 uncultured Candidatus Saccharibacteria bacterium | reverse complement strand
TAGCGCATAGAAAGAAATATGAACGAATCTACCAGTTATCAGCTATCGGCCATCAGCTCTATTGATGGCCGGTATCGCACAATCGTCGCGTCGCTCGCGGAACATTTCAGCGAGTATGGGCTTATTCGCAAGCGCATCACTGTCGAGTGCGAATATCTCCTGGCGCTTTCAGAAGCGGGCGTCATACGCGCTCTCTCTAAAGAAGAAAAGGTCATTCTACAGCAGCTCCCGCACATATCGCTTGAGGAAGCGGCAATTGTCAAAAAGATAGAGAAGGAGGGATATGAGGGAATCCCTGCAACGAATCACGATGTAAAGGCGGTTGAATATTTCATAAAGAAAAGACTTGCCGCGACTTCGCTCAAGGATATTGCAGAGTGGACGCATTTCGCTCTGACGTCAGAAGATATAAACAGTGCCGCTTACGGTATGGCGCTAAGAGGAGCTCTTCAATCAGAAATTATCCCCTCAATAGAGGGGATTCGAGCATCATTGATGACTCTTACTGAAAAATACGCTTCTACGGCGATGCTTGCGCGTACCCATGGCCAACCGGCGACCCCGACCACCTTCGGTAAGGAGATGCGCGTATTTGAGTCGCGGCTCGCCCGACAACTAGGACAGCTCTCAAAACAGGCCATATTCGTCAAATTTAGCGGGGCGACAGGTTCTTATAATGCGCACGTCGCCGCCCTCCCAGATGTTGATTGGCGGTCTTTCGCAAAAGATCTTATCGTACGACTGAATGTGGGATACAAGATCTCGCTTGAACTAAACGAGATAACGACCCAGATAGAGCCGCACGACACTTACGCGGAGCTCTTCGATACCATGAGGCGCATTAACACTATTCTGGTAGATTTTTCTCAGGACATCTGGCGTTATATAAGTGATGGATGGCTCGGGCAGAAAGTGAAGGAAGGCGAAATCGGCTCGTCGGCGATGCCCCACAAGGTGAACCCGATTGATTTCGAGAATGCGGAAGGGAACTTGGGTTTGGCAAACGCGCTATTTAATCACTTCTCAAATAAACTGCCTGTTTCGCGTCTTCAGCGTGACTTGTCGGATTCGACGGTGGAACGCACGTTCGGCTCTGCGTTCGCGCATAGCTTAATCGCCTACGCGTCGCTCGCACGCGGCTTGGAGAAACTCTCCGTGAACGAAGAAGCAGTGAGGTCTGACCTCACTGCACATCCGGAAGTGTTGGCGGAGGC
>CAYPGH010000102.1:0-2424 GCA_964410475.1 uncultured Candidatus Saccharibacteria bacterium | reverse complement strand
CTTGCTTCACAGCTATCTGCACATACAAGCGCCTCGTTGCATACACTCTCGCCTTTAAGGGAGATTGCACATAAGTTGATAGCGCTCGCGTTTGCGCTCATGCTCATGATCGGCACGTATGCGTTCGTGGCTCCGGAGGCCATGCTTCGTGCGTCGAACGCTTTGCAGAACGCGTACGTATCTCTCAAGGATGGAAATGTGTATACGTTTGCCGCACATACTGGCACGCAACTCGCGATTGTTGTAGAAAGTCCCGGTACAGCTCTTGCCTCCACAGTGCAGTTCGTGGAACAATGTATACGCTTTCTCAGCAAGATGGTCAGTTCATATATTTATACCTCCAGTTCTCCCAATACCGCAGAGAACAAGGGATTTTTCGGTGACGAAGCACGCCGTAGTTCGGTTGTTATAGTAATAACTCCGCAATCAGTACCCAGTTCGACTGAAAACTGGACCCTATAACACACGGGGAAGCCGTCGGCAGTATTGAGTATTGCGTGAGCATCTCGTATATCAAATTAGACATCGGATGTCTTATTTTGGTCACCGGGTCTATTTCATATTTCAAGTAGACGGCTTCGAGTGGACGGTAGGAGGGTGATGTCACGGGTAGGCGAGCAACAATCTCTTTAATCTCGTTGAGACGAGACAATGCTCATTCTAGCCAATCTCGGATAGACGAGATTACTCTAAAATAAGATCGAGCACAGATTTTAATCAAAGATAATTCGATAAGTCTACTAATTCTTGGACGCCATATGATCAAGGTCATAAAATACATCCTCGATTATCCAACAGTCGTTACATTCAGAGGCCCTTTATAGCCCTGGCACCTATTCCGGTCTTTACGCAAGCGGTATTTTGAGTTTTCATTGGCTGTTTTTCGACTTCTGGCCGCCCGCCGTTCACGATGGTTGCAGTTTTAGACATGCAGACCGCAGGTACTTTATGTATCAAATCTTATCCACAGACTTTTCGACTTGTAATAAAAGAGTTATCCAAAACCTCTGATAGGATTCTAGGTAAGACGTTTTATCTAGGAAATTTCTAGTCGAAACGGTAAGGCCTCATGCAACAAGACGAAATTATTTTTGAGGGCAAGCGGTATATCGTGGTCGATGCGGCCGCGAAGGAATCCGGACGCACACGCGAATATCTCATGACGCAATGTCGTCTGGGGAAACTAGAAGGGCGTCGCATCGGCAGAGTGTGGTACATAGACCATGCTTCTTTGATCGCATTCGTCGATGACCAACAACGAGCACTGGAGCGGCACTATCAGAAATTATCCGAAGAACGTGCAGAAGAATATAACGCACATCAATTAGTATCAGCGATTGAGCATACTCCGGAAAAAGATCAGACAGAAATTTCCTCAGCAGCGTCCGAACCCCTTGTCCGTGAAAACGTGCCTGTTGCGCCGCCGCGCCACATAATGTCTTTTTTCAGCGCAGAGGGCGCAGTACTCATTCTCTTGATGATGTTTATATCTTCAGCCGGTTTGTTGTCGTGGTATGCGCGTAGTGGTGACGGATTTACTGTGTTTGGCGGCACTCCGATTTTGGAAAAATTGTCCGGGATGTTTTCGTTCTCGCGTAATGACCCTTCGCCACCGGGAACCCCTCCTCACCAAGAAGGATTTGCACAGCAGACCATCAATAACAATGAGTACAACACGACAAATGTTTACGACACGAGCACGACAAACAATAATAACTACAATTCATATCTGACAACTACAAAAGTTGAAGGAATCAACGAAGGAGTGTTGAGCGCTCGCATCAAAGCACTGGACGATACGCTTACGGAGCGTATGTACTCGCTTGTATCCGCAAATACCACCAACATAACGCAGGTGTACCAAACTCTCGGCGCTGTCGCCCGCGGAGACAACTTTAACGACATCAAGGTCACTGACTCTGCGTGGACAGAAGGTTCGATCACAGACGCAACTATCTCGGGGGGGACGATTACCGGTGCGACATCTATCTCTGCCGGCTCATTAACGCTGTCAAATCCTCTCGGGGTATCTTCTGGAGGAACGGGAGTTGGCTCGTATACAGCCGGCGACATTCTCTACGCGTCCTCGACCGATACGCTCGCGAAATTGTCGGTCGGGACGAATGGTCAGCTTCTATCAATCACCAACGGCATCCCGTCGTGGTCTTCGCTTGCCGGAAGCGGCTCGATTGGAGTATGGGCAACGACGTCCGATTCACTCGCCATCTACACGGCCGATAGTTCGGATGTCGTGCTTATTGGTGCGAGTGCAACGACCACAACCGGCAACATTTTTGAAACGCTCGGCAATTCCCTCTTTCGTGGAACGCTCACATCCTACAACACGGTAACCGCCTCATCATTTACCGCCACTTCGACGAGCGTGACTTCGCAATTCATAAACGCCTCCTCGACTGCCCTCTC
>CAYPGH010000101.1:0-2437 GCA_964410475.1 uncultured Candidatus Saccharibacteria bacterium | reverse complement strand
GTCGTTCGTGGCGTTGTTATTGGAATATTGGTTCTTCTCGTATCGCTCTTTTTTGCGCCACTTCCTCTTACAAACCCCTTCGTTATTTTCCTATTTCTCGTACTATCCAGTTTACTCTTCTCACTCGCAGGACTCGTCAATGGGATTTTCGCGAAGAATTTCGACGGCATTACCATTGTGCCGACTTTTGTTTTGACTCCCCTGGTCTATCTTGGAGGTGTTTTCTATTCTGTACACGACCTGCCTGCATTGTGGCAGACAATCACGTACTTCAACCCTATCTTTTACCTTATAAACGGATTTCGTTGGGGATTCATGGGTATTAGTGATATTTCTCTGACAACGAGCGTTTCCGTACTCTTTATTCTGATCGCCGCGCTTATCGCAGTCAACTGGTATCTTATCAGGACGGGACTTGGGTTACGGCAATGATACAATTCGCAATATGGGCGAACTTATACAGGGTCCTTGGAAAGGAGATAGAGCGAGAACAAGGATCGAGAAACGGGAAGCTAAAAGTCCTTCCGATACAACGCCAAAACTCGAGGACTTAAGGGAGCAAGAAAGGGGCATCTTCGCTCGTAACATTGTCAATAAGTGGCATAGCCAGTTCGACCACACGCATGAAGATTACAAGATTTTCAAGATTATTGTGGAGAAATATACAATGAAAGACATCGAGTCTTTACTTGACAAACACCGATCGATTCCAGGTAACTACAATCCAATATTTATGTATGTGGTTGCCACAGAATATTTGCGGCGCCAGAACGAAGCTTTTCCTTCAGACAAAGTCTTGGATAACCTGAAACCACTAGAGGATGACGCTCTCAAGTTGTTGAACAAACTGTATGATTTGCTAGAGAAAGAGTCTGAATTCGTGATCAATAATGAAGAAGTAAATAGGGAGAAGGGGAGATTTTTGGAAATAAGAGGCAAAGAGGGTGCCGTGGCTCTGGAGGATGACATCAGAGCGGCGTTGAAAGAGAAATTTAAAGGTGCATCGGAAGAAAGAGAGAGATTTCAATCTGTCTTAGGTCTACTCTACGCATATCTTGAGCTACCTCCACCAAATCCTCCGAATGCGCACTGAGAACGCTACAAGCGCTCTTTTGTTGATGCGTGCTACTCCACGATTGGATCTGTAGGTTCTCTTTGATTGCGGTTTTTTGTCCAAATATACCGATATTTCGGGCAAACGAGACTTGAATTGCAGTAATGATACAATTGAGAATATGGGAGAAATTATAAAGGTGGATTTCCGGGGAAAGAAGAAGGTGGAAAAAGGGCCGGAAAAACGGAAAGTTGAAGACCGTTCGAATTCAACGTTAGAACTCGAGAACCTAAGAAAGCAAGAGAGGGATAGTTTCGTCAATGCTCTCGTCAGTGAGTGGCGCGCCCAACCCAGCAAAACACGTGAGGATAGCAAAATCCACAAAGCATTCGTGGCGAAGTACACAATGAAAAATCTTGAAACATTACTGGACAAACACCGTTCAAAGGCAGGCACCTATAATGCCGCATATATGTATGAGGTCGCCGTCGAATATTTGCGGCGTCTAAAAGAGAGTTCTTCTCCGGATGCGCTCGAGGACAACTTGAGACCGCTACATGGCGTCGCTCTCAAGATGTTGACTGCACTGGACAGTTTGGTGGAAGAAAAACCTGAATTAGAAATTCGCCAGATGGAAGTTAATGCGGAGAAACAGAAGTTTTTGGACATGGAGAGAGAAGACGGCGTTAAAGCTCTGGAAGAGAAGATTAGAATGGCGGAGAACGAGAGCTTGAAAGGTGCATTGGAAGAAAGAACAAAAATCGAATCTCTGTTGGGCCTGCTATACGCATATCTGCGCATATCCTGAGTCGCCTGAATGTGGGCCGCGAATAGATCAAGCACGCCCTTTAAATAAAACAGACCGCTTCAAACTCTACGCGCCATTCATCCTCATTGCCTCGCTTCGGAGAAATCTCCCGCTTTCCAATAAAAGGTTTTTAATCCATGCGCAGAATTCCCCGACAGCTTGGCTGCGGGGATGAATGCGCATGAGGAAAGGGGGTCGGGGAAAACGTAGTTTTCCCCGTGGAGGAGAGCAGAGAGCCTGTAATCAGGCGAACGTTCCGAACCGAGTGGTTCTCAAAATAAACTACCGCGACAGCTTGGCTGCGCGGTAGTTTATTTACCTATCCTCGGCTATTTCCTTCGCAAGTCCGATATAATTCTCAGGCCGCAATGCTTTGAGCTGTTTTTTAACAGTAGACGCTAATGCGAGGCCGTCAATAAATTTTGCAAAATCTTCAAGCGTTACCTCGCGCCCGCGCGTGAGTTCCTTCAGCTTTTCATATGGCACTTCCACACCCTCGCGGCGCAAAATCGTTTGTATCGCCTCCGCCAACACTTCCGGATGTGCAGTGAGGTCAGACCTCACTGCTTCTTCGT
>CAYPGH010000100.1:0-2486 GCA_964410475.1 uncultured Candidatus Saccharibacteria bacterium | reverse complement strand
TTTGTCCGTTTCTTCTGATTCCGAATTTTGGCGGTGTGTATTGAACGAAGTTCGAATGTATTTTGAATTGAATCCTGACGACCAATGATGCGCGCCTCGGACACGCTCGCGGACTCGCGTGTGCAAAAACCAAAAAATTTCCTTGCATTTTCCTTGCGTCTCCTCCCCCACCCCTCCGCCGCGAAGCGGAAAAAGAAATGGAAAGGAAATTTTTGGTTCTGCTTCGCCGTAGTCATAGCTATATTGTACTATAGTTCAAGATTGTTTGGAAATGCAATATCTATTATGCTATAATTATGTTGATAAGTAAAAGACTTGGGGATAATATAAAGAAAATACGCACTCGTAAGGGAATGTCGCAAGGCGACATTTGCCGAGCGCTTGATATGGACAGAGGATATATGAGCGCAATCGAGAACGGCAAGAAAAATATCACCATTCAGCAGTTAGAGCGATTAGCTCAAGCACTCAGCGTGAGTGTTGATAAACTGCTAAAATAAACACATGAACAAGTACTGGCTATATATCACCGTCGGCGTTGCAACAGTACTGCTAGTTGGAATTGCAATACCAAAACTTACCGTGCACGACCTAGTATCGGTGGATGAACAATTGCAACGGTGCGTTGCGTATGCAGTCAATGACACATATGACAACCCGTTCGAGCACATCGCGCTTTTCTTGGGCAAGAGTCGCATTATAACGGCAGACCGGAATGATGCGGGGGTAGAGTCATTTACACTTTTCCGGATACCGCTCGGCGTCTTGCGCGGCCAGCTTGACTCGAAGCTCGGCGTTACGTGCGATTTTGCCGGGGATGCAGTAGGAAGCGCTATTACAGATCCATATCTTCCGCTACCTCAGAATCTTCCCGAAGGTTGGTATGCACATCGCATAACCGATACATCGTTCTTTATTACGAGGCAAAAAGTCTTGCCTGACATTGGAGCGACAGAAACATACGTCTATGGCGATCAAGTCGGCGTGTATATTACTATCAATACGCTTTCCCCCGAAATATGGATGGCGCAACGCAGTGGTTTTGACCTCAACGATGTAGCACTCATTAAATCCAAGATTTGGACAGAATCGCACGGGCACCCGCTGTTACAAGTCGAGCACCAAACTCCAGCGTCGGATCAGCTTACTGATTTCCTGTTCGTCGGTGATCGCGTCTATACCATTTCACTCTATCCGTATCCCGGTGGAGAGGGACTCGGAATATTTAATACTTTTATCGACAGCTATTCCGCCGACCGCACACATCGGGCAATATCTTATGCCGAACTCGCGGCAAATTGCAAAAAAGAGATACCACCAGGAGCTGACGACTCCAGCATTGACCTTCAAATCGGTGTCGTAACATTCAACTGGTGGGACTATACGCTTCAAGACAACGTCTCACTTACCGTGCCCTACGAGCCGGAGACGGGATTCGTTGGATGCTCGGAATCAATCAAGGCGAAGCTCAAGCATATTCAAGAGGCAAATGACTCTGGTATTTTTCCACGACAATGACCAAACGGACTATTATTATCATCGGTTTAGGAGTCGTTATTCTGACGGCACTTGTCTCGCTCGGTGCGTGGGCCGGGTGGTACTCTTACGATCGATATGCGAAGATCGCGTGGGTCGAACAGTGCAACAACGATATTGAACATCCGAAGCCGCTTACGATGATGACGGCTCCGGATGGTAGTCTTGCACCGGTCTACTCTATAGAGACCTGCATGACAATCGTCATACCGCCGCCGCTCTGGGACATTGTCCGCGGCCGCATCACGTTTGAAGGCATTCCGGAGCGTATGATGGTGAATCCATACTCATTCGCGGATACTTTGCTTGGCAGGTACACGCTCGGCCCAGACATTACGCTTCCGTGTGACCAGTCTGCGACAACCACTGATTGCTCGACACTTCCGACTCCGCAATCAGAACCACAGCCGTATGTTCCGCCAAATCCAGTCGAACCGGTTGAGGCGTGGGTCTCGGCGACAGATACGCCTATCTCGCTCTTCGGTTTTTCATTCGAGCTTCCGGCTGGTTGGCACGGCTCGGTGTATAACGACGCCTATCTCGGAAACGTGCATGTGCTCGTGCAAAGTGACTCGAACGACCGCGGCTTCACCATCGACTGCACGCCCGACGGCAAAGGGCTTGAGGGCGCGACACGCCTTTCAAGCGAAATGCGTTCATTCACCGCCGATGGCACCAGCTACTCCGTGTTCTTTGAGAAGTGGACCGCCCCCGGCAACGACCCGTGGTATTTCCTCTGGGTGCGGACGCCGCAATCGGGCGACTCCTTGAACGGCTCGTCGGGTACCTACTGCCTTGCGCGAGGGAGCGCGACACCTGATATCGAGGAAGCGATGCGGATAATGTATGAGACTTGGGGTGAATAAAAATATTCTTTACAATTGAAGTCTGGGAGCCAACCCCTGCCGTTTTATAATTTCTCCTAAAACGGCGGGGGGTGTTGTGCGCGG
>CAYPGH010000099.1:0-2534 GCA_964410475.1 uncultured Candidatus Saccharibacteria bacterium | reverse complement strand
TGTAATCGAGGTTCGATTCCTCGTGGGAGCACAAATCAATACGATTTTTACCAGAGGAGTATTCCCCTACTCTTCCTCAAATAAAGCACTTAGAGATTCGCCGCTCTCGATGCGGTCAATGGCATTACCAAAGATTTCTGCTACTGAAACAACCTCTATTTTTGACCCGAGTGATCTATCGGTAGAGATAGTGTCTGTAATAAAAAGACGTTTGATGGGAGATTTTTCTATAGTCTCGATCGCGTCTCCGGAGAGCACGCCGTGAGTGGCGACCGCGTAGACCTCTGTAGCACCATTCTCGACAAGAAGATCTGCGGCACGTGCAAGAGTTCCGCAGGTATCCACCATATCGTCCGTTATAAGCGCAACTTTTCCTTTCACATCACCAATGAGCTTCATTCGCGCCACTTTGTTCGGGATATCCCGCTCCTTGTGAATGATGGCGAGGTCTGCTTTTTTCATGAGGCGTCGTGCATACGATTGTGCGCGGACCACGCCGCCTGCATCAGGCGAAACGACGGTAAGATCATCCTTCGCGAGAGCGTCTTTGAAAAATTGTCGGAAGAACGAGATGAAAACAGGTCGCGCATAAAGATAATCCACATTGGCTTCGCGAAAGAATCCGCCGATGGCGTCATTGTGAAGATCCATAGTCAGAACGCGATTTGTGCCGACAGATTCGAGTGCTTCAGCGAACATTCGTGACGAAATTGGTTCACGCGGACGCGCCTTTCTGTCCTGACGCGCATAGCCGAAATACGGAATGACTGCCGTTATCTCGCGCGCCGAGGCCCCGCGTGCAGCATCTATCGCGAGAAGCAGGCGTATCCAATTCTCCGCCGGCGGATTAGTAGACTGGACGAGAAAGACATCCTTGCCACGCAAGTTCTCAAGAAATTGGACGTGCTGTTCTCCGTCCGAAAACGCCTTGCATTTGACCTGCCCTAAGGGCATCCCGAGGGTTTCTGCGACTTTCTGCGCGAGACCGTCATTCGAGCCCAAGCTGAAGACGCGATAATCCATGATGAACAGCTTTTAGTTTTTAGATTCTAGCTGATAGAAAAGATCCCGTAAAAGACTTTTGCTTGGCATGAGCGCAATCATAGCAGTAATTTCACCGCTTGAGAATAGGTACTTTTTGGTGGATATAGTTAATAACCATATATCATCTTCGCTCGCCGACCATGAGCGCAAACGCTCGCGGTTTGGCTCGCTAACCGCTATATATACATATATCTATCGGCGTCGCTCGCGTCTCGCGAGAGGCATTATGCCCTCTCGCAATGCCGCTCACTAGCCGCTATAATCCTTTGAACGCACCTTTAGCTCAGCTGGTTAGAGCATTCGATTCACATTCGAAAGGTCGTAGGTTCGAATCCTACAAGGTGCACCAAGGGAAAAATCTGCTACGATTCCCAGCGACGGGGTATAATATAACAGTAGTATACATCCTTCGGGAGGATGCGGTCCCGGTGCAACTCCGGGTACCCCGATATAGTAACGGTTTGTACATACTAGCTAGTTTCGAATCTTGATGTGCCGATATCGTGCGGTACACTTGTTAAGTGAAAGTTCTTGTGAATTGCGAACAGTGTAAAAAGCGGTTTGCCCGCACTGCTCAGAGATTGCGCGAGGCCCAAAAAATGGGCTGGAAATCTTACTGCTCAAAAAGATGTCAGTACAAATCTCTGCTTTCAGGCAAAGTGCTGTCGTGCAGTAATCCAGATTGTGGGAAAAAGTTTTATCGATGGCGAAATCAAATCGCGAAGGTACAAAAATGTTATTGCAGTCGGTCTTGTGCAGTACTAGTTAATAACCGCGTAAATCCTAAGAGAACCAAGGAATGGCATCAATGCGCTAACAAATTATGCAACAGACAGATAGCAATTTACCACACATATTGCTCAAAAAGATGTTTTTATTTAGCTCGGACTGCATACACTTCGGATGAGTTAATTAGAAAACTCAAAGATATTTTTCAGACGCTGGGCAGAACTCCGGCGAAACGAGAGATGCAATCGATTGCAGACATGTGCGCACGAGCCTTTGGCTCATGGAACAATGCGTTGCTTGCCGCTGGCCTTGCGCCGCATCGCTCCCATAGCGAGCGGATGTACAAGCGCAAGAATACGGTGGCCTTAGATGGCCACAAGTGTGATTCAATATCAGAAGCTCTCGTTGATAATTGGCTGACGAAACGCAAGATACCTCATGAGCGTAATATTCCTTATCCGGGAACCGGGCACAAAGCGGACTGGAGCATAGGAGAGAAGATGTTTGTTGAGTACTTTGGGTTAGCGAACGATAGTCCGCGATACGATCGCTCTATTCGAGAAAAAAGAAAATTGTGCAGAATTCACGGTATTCACCTCATTGAGATTTATGCGCGTGATCTGTATCCAGTTATGAAACTTGAAAATAAACTCTCCACGATTGCCTTTGGGATGCACAAGTAATACCATTGGGATATTGGTAATTATCGGGCCGTCGTATAGTGGTAGTACGCATGGCTGGGGGTCATGCAGTCCGGGTCC
>CAYPGH010000098.1:0-2552 GCA_964410475.1 uncultured Candidatus Saccharibacteria bacterium | reverse complement strand
GCTGCGACATACCATACGCTTGCGCCGCCGTGGAAAGCAAACGCGGTTTCTCTAAGCTCTCAAAAGACAAGATAATCGCAAATGACCAACTGCAGACTGACGAAGAATACCGCGCCTTCAATCGTGAGTGGCTCGAAGCTATCAAACCCTTCCTCGCGAAGAAGAATTCAGCGTACATCTTTAACGCAGACAAAATGGTGTGGTCATTGAGGGAGGCCATGGTCGATGCGGGATTCAAGGTTGCTCAACTGCTGATATGGGTGAAGTCGCAGGCCGTTGTTGGTCGTCTCGACTACGCCCCAGCTCACGAGTTAATTTTGTACGGCTGGTTCGGTACGCACGCATTCCGCCGCTCAAAAGATCGCTCGGTACTCTTCCACCCGCGCCCTAGCAAAAGCGAGTTTCATCCGACGATGAAGCCCCTCCCACTCATACGTCGGTTAATACTGAACTCGAGCGAAATGGGCGCCGTCGTGTATGACGGATTTTTGGGATCAGGAACCTGCCTTCTGGTATGCGAGCAGTTGAAACGCCGCTGCTTAGCGGTCGAAATGGATTTGGAGTACTGTCTCACATCGATTCGCCGCTGGGAAAAGATGACCGGCTTAACCACTGAAATATATGGCTAGGGACGAGACCATAAAACTGCGCCAGTCGAAGCTCAAAAAGCTGTTTCTTGAGCAGCTCAAGCGCACGCCGACTATCGAGCAGTCGTGTCACAAAGTAGGCGTCACGCGTATGACTGTGAGGCGCTGGCGCAAGGCGAGCGAGCGTTTCGACCAAGAAGTCGAGAACTCGATCCGGGAAGGACACACGCTCGTTTCGGATATTGCTGAGTCTCATGTGTTCTCGTACATCGGCCAGGGCAACCCGGATATGATCAAGTTCTACCTCACCCACAACAACCCGCGATACAGCAACAAACTTGAAGTCAAAGGACAGATTATAAACGTAACCGGCAAACTCTCGCCCGAGCAGGATAAGCTCCTGAAGCAGGCATTTTTGTTTGCCATACCACAACAAATCTATGGACCCATCAGAAAAGAACAGCAGCCCGGTGCGGATATTGAAGGCGATGGGGACGAACAGGGAGTTTAGAGTCGCGCTCGCTCGCGCCAGCCACTTCTGGTTCTTCCACTCCTACCTCTCCCACTACGCAACGCACCCCACGGCGGACTTCCAGCGCGATATCTTCGCGCTCACGGAGCGCAAGGACTCCGGCGCTATCGTTATCGTCGCGTTCCGTCAATCCTCAAAGTCGACCATCTGCACCCTCTCGTATCCACTCTGGGCGATACTCGGCAAGGAGCAGAAGAAATTCATCGTCATCCTCAGCCAGACGCAAAAGCAGGCGCACCTCCACTTATCCAACATCAAGGCCGAGCTAGAGCGCAACGAGCTCCTCAGGCAGGACCTCGGGCCGTTTAAGGAGGAGTCGAGTTCCTGGGGCGGGCAGATGATAGTGATACCTAGATACGACGCCCGCATCGTAGCGGTCTCAATGGAGCAGGGTATTCGCGGAGCGCGGCATCGTCAGTACCGCCCCGATGTCATTATCGCGGACGATGTGGAGGACATAGATTCGGTGCGGACGCAGGAGGGTCGCAACAAGACCTACGAAAAATTCAAGGGCGACATTCTACCGATGGGCTCGCTCGATGCGAAGAAAATAATCGTGGGAAATCTCCTGCACGAAGACTCGCTCCTGCGCCGCCTGCAGGACGAGATTGAGTCCGGCGAGCTAGAGGGTATATTCCGGGAGTATCCGCTTCTTGATCCGAAAGACGTGCCGCTGTGGCCCGGCAAGTATACGTCGCCGGAGATGATCAAAAAGGAGCGGCGCGGCATCGGCAACGAAAATGCGTGGCAGCGCGAGTTCTTGCTTAAAATCGTCTCGGCCGAAGACCAAGTGGTGCACCGCGAGTGGATACACTACTACAAAAATGATGACTTCCCATCGTATAACTTCGACAAGTACTCGTGGACTAAAGTGGGCATCGACCTCGCCATCTCGACGAAGCAGACCGCCGACTATACGGCGATGGTCGTTGGTTCCTTGTTCGGCAGGTACGGAGACGCAAAACTCTACATCCACGCGTTCCCAGTCAACGAGCGCATGAATTTCCCCGCCGCGCTCGAAAAGGCAATAGAGATAGCGAAGACTACTGTGCCCGGCAAAAGTATAGGGCTCCTTGTCGAAGAGGTTGGATACCAACCAGCGTTTACCGAGACGCTGAAGGGTAAATGGATAGATGCTGAAGGAGTGAGAGTCGGATCACTCGACAAACGCTCGCGGCTGTCGCTCGTGTCACATCTCATTAAGAACGGTGTCGTCCTCTTTCCGAGGAAAGGTTGCGAGGTACTTATCAATCAGATTGTGGGCCTTGGCGTCGAGAAGCATGACGACTTAGTTGATGCGTTCGTTATACTTGCAAGCTATGTATTAGACAACATGCGTCCGCACGCGTTTGGCGTAGAAAAGATAGATCGGATTTAGCCAAGCATCTCGGAGATTGCCGATACAAACTTATCGGTGCGCGGTAGCCACTCGT
>CAYPGH010000097.1:0-2600 GCA_964410475.1 uncultured Candidatus Saccharibacteria bacterium | reverse complement strand
GCCGTCAAATCCTATCCCTTCGGCGCGACGACCAATTCGCAGTGGGGATACCGGAGCATTTTGGAGGCGAAGGATGTGCTTGCAACGATGGAGAGGGTTGGCATGCCACTCCTTCTACACGGTGAGGTTCATTTGAATGACAGCGGCGAAGAAGAAGACCCCTACGACGGCGAAGCGATGTTCATCAAAGACACCTTACCGCTACTCCTAGAAAGCCATCCAAAACTACGGGTGTCTCTTGAACACATGAGTTCGCGTGAGGCGATAGACTTCATGGAGAAAAACGGTAAAGAAGGGCGGTTGGTAACGACCGTAACGCCACACCATCTCATGTACGATCGCATACAGGCATTCTCCGGTGGCTATCGAACGCTTCTCCATTGCAAGCCGCTCGTGAAAAAGCGCGAAGACCGCGAACGTCTACGGGAAATGGTGAAAAAGGGACTACCGTTCGTCTCAGCCGGAACCGATAGCGCACCGCATCCGGAGAGCAAGAAATTTTCTTCGTGCTGCGCCTTTGGCGTCTTCAATGCGCCTGTCGCGGTGGAAATGTACACGCAAGTATTTGACGAGATAGGGGCTCTCAACCAGCTCGAAAATTTCCTCTCAGTTAATGGGCCGCGCTTCTTCGGTCTCGAACCGAGTAAAGAGACAATGACGCTCATTAAAAAAGACTGGCAGGTTACCGAACCGGTCATTACGGAAGATGGTACAAAAATCTGGCCTGTCGGCCACAAAGAGCACGGCCTCGGAAATGAAGTGATGCACTGGCAAATCAAAGAATAGCTTCTAGCTCAAGTCGTAACCGGAGCGCCACAGGAAATTTCATAGTGAGTATATCAAAAAGCAAAATCCTCGGACCCAAGGTTCAAAGGGTCCGAGGATTCGGTTCGCCCTAACGGGCGGACAAGGTGCAGAGCGATCAGTTGGAGGGATAGAGGATGCGATAACCGCGATAAAACCCGCCGCCGCGGTCCCACGTGAAGATGCTCCACCTCTGGCTGTCGACGTCCCAGCCCACGTCCACGATGCAGGAAGCGGTGTAGAGCACGTACCCCAGCTTCTTGTCGAAACGACCCGCCTCGATCATCTCCGCGACGATCGCGCACGCCGCGCTTTTGTCGAAGAGGTGATTCTTGGGCAAGGCGGCCTTGATATGCGCATCCATCAGGTGTTCGACGATCTCGCTCTCGCTAACTTTGAAGACGGTGCCCGCGTCGACTGGCTTCGCATTGGCAACCACGAGATTGCGAAAGACGTCATGCACCCATAGGCCCGCACGCGTCTGGTAGTAGTCATTCGGATCGCGCCGCGCCGAGATCGTGAGTTCGATCGGCTTGTGCGGGACCAGGACGAGCATGCTCCTGATCGCCTGTTCGAGCGCGGTTTCCATGTGTCTGGCAAACTTCTCGCCCCGGCCTTCGAACGCCTTAAGCACGCGCTTGGGATCGGAAAACTGCTCGGCGACCTTCGAGAGCACTGTTGCGACCCCGATGTTGACGAGACTTTGCAGCTTGCCGAGCTGCCCGGTCGTGAAGGGAGTTCTACTCATGGTAGGAGTTCCTTCCTAGTTGCGCTACTGGTTCTCCGGCGCATCCGGAGTTTGCCACAGCGGAAAATCACCTTTCTCAAGAAGGTTTCTTTCTGCTGTGGCAAAGATTTGTTATAAAAGAACTGGGAGAGACTATACAACGACTTAATACGCGTGTCCACGCTCTCCGTAAAGTCTCCGGACCTTGGCAACAGCTTCTGTCTAAAATCTGCCTGTCAAACAAATCCTTGACGCGGGTGAGAAACTATACATTGGCGGATATCTAGAAGCTAGAAGCTCGCAGCTCGAAGCTACACTAAAGGTTGATGTTCTATGTCCTCCTTCTTTTTTGGCGTGATGCCGTTGGCGATGAGGATTTTCTCAAAATCATCGCGTTCGAGATTCTCTACCTCGATAAGTCTTTTAGCGATAACATCGAGCACCTTGCGATGCTTTTTAAGCACGGCTTCCGCTATTTTGTGTGCGCCTTCAATGATTTTCTTCACTTCCGCATCCACTCGTGCCGCGACTTCCTCGGACTGCTCATTACTTTCTACACCTGCACCGAAAATCGTGCGGCCTTGTGCCGTTTCGAGCGCTATCGGTCCAAAGACATCAGACATGCCATACCGTGTCACCATATCACGCGCAAGCGCGCTCAAAACTTGCAAATCATTGGATGCACCTGTTGTTATGTCACCAAAGACCATTTTCTCCGCAATGTAGCCACCAAGAGATACTGCTATGTCATCAAGAAATTCCTTCCGCGACTGCATCTTCTTGTCTTCAAACGGAAGCTTCAACGTGTATCCCGCGGCGCGCCCGCGGCTGATGATAGAAATTTTGTGCACGGGGTCGGCATACGGGAGAACGGATGACACAAGCGCGTGCCCTGCTTCGTGATATGCCGTTATCTCCTTCTCCTTCTTGTTCAAGATATGGCTTCTGCGTTCCGGTCCGAGCATTACTTTTTCAATGGAGCGGACGAGGTCGTATTGTGCTAGCTCCTTGCGATCCTCACGCGCAGCCAGAATCGCACTCTCGTTCATGAGATTCGCAAGATCTGCTC
>CAYPGH010000096.1:0-2611 GCA_964410475.1 uncultured Candidatus Saccharibacteria bacterium | reverse complement strand
GCGCATTCATCCCCGCAGCCAAGCTGTCGGGGAATTCTGCGCATGGATTAAAAACGGCCGGAAACCTCCTTGTTTTATTGGGGAGCGGGAGATTTCTCCGAAGCAGAGCTTCGGAGTGTTCTGTCACTTTCCAATAAACAAGCGCCAGCTACATTCATACCGTTTGCCATTTGCGGATTTCTTTCGTGTGATATAATTACGGTATATGAATATAACGTACATAGTATTAATAGTTATCGCGGTCATTGCCGTATGGATTATTTGGGCATACAACCGCTTCGTCCGGCTCACAAATCGCTGTGAGGAAGGGTGGTCTGACATTGACGTTCAGCTAAAGCGTCGCTACGACCTCATCCCGAACCTTGTTGAGATGGTCAAGGGTTATGCGAAGCACGAAGCCGGAACACTGCAGAAGGTGACTGAAGCCCGCACGAACGCCATGGGTGCGCAATCTATTGGTGAACACGCGGCCGCAGAGAACATGCTCACGGGCGCCCTGAAGTCACTTTTTGCCGTCGCAGAAAGTTATCCCGATTTGAAGGCCAATACGAATTTCGTTGAGCTTCAGCGCGAGCTTTCAGACACCGAGAACAAAATCCAGGCCGCTCGTCGCTTTTACAACTCCGTCGTTATAGAACTTCAAAACGCGCTCGAGCAATTCCCGACGAACATCGTCGGAAATATGTTTGGATTCAAAACTCGCGAATTCTTTGAACTTGCAGAAGGTGAGCAAGCGGCGCGTGAACCGGTCAAGGTGAGCTTCTAGAAATGGCATCACTCTACACACAGCAAAGTAAAAATATCCGGAAGACGTGGTTTCTGATGACGGGCTTTCTCGTCGTTGTGATTGCGTTAGGCTGGCTATTGTCGCAGATATACGGCAACTCATACATCCTCTATGTCGCTGTCGCGCTTTCACTTGTGATGAATGTTTCCGCGTATTGGTTTTCAGACAAAATCGCACTAAAGACCACTGGGGCTAAACTAGCCGATGAGCGTCAATATCGCGAAATGCATCGCATTTTGGAGAATCTTGCTATCACGGCAGGAGTCCCGAAACCGCGGCTTTATGTTATCAATGACGCGGCGCCGAATGCGTTTGCCACGGGACGAAATCTAAATAATTCTGCCATTGCTGTGACGACAGGTCTTATGGAGCGGCTCGACAGGAGTGAGCTTGAAGGCGTTATCGCGCATGAGCTTTCGCACATCGGCAACCGCGACATTCTCGTGATGACGGTAGCGGTCGTTTTGGCGGGTGTTGTTGCTATGATAGCCGACATATTTTTGCGCGTAAGCTTTTGGGGAGGAGGGAATAGGGACAACAAAAATCCGATTCTTCTCATCGCAGGGATTGCCGCGATAATTCTTGCGCCTATTGCGGCGCAGTTGATACAACTTGCCGTCTCACGCAAACGCGAATTTCTGGCAGACGCTTCAGGCGCTCTCCTCACACGCTATCCAGATGGTCTTGCCTCGGCTTTGCGGAAAATCTCTTCCTACGAGGCGCCTATGCGCCGGGCGAATCATGCTACTGCACATCTTTTCATTGCTAATCCTTTCGGCGGTAAAGGAGAGAAAGGAAGATTTGTTGCGAAACTATTTAGCACTCATCCGCCGATTGAAGAGCGTATCGCGGCACTGCAGGGGATAAAAGTATAGCTTTGTATGCGACTGACGCACGACGTAATATTCGAACGTAGCGATATCTGGCGGGAGGGAAAGTGGATCGATCTTTGGAGTGTCGTACACTTTTTCACCGGTGTCTCGACAGCATTCGGGCTTTCAATATTTAATTTCGGATTTCTTGCAACCGCTGTAATAGCATTCCTTGGATTCACCGCCTACGAGCTGTGGGAAGCGATGGTAAAAATAGAAGAGACTCCCCAGAACCGCGCAATGGACGTGGCAGTTGGGATGGTAAGTCTGGCCCCGACGTTTCTTTTTGTCGTGCCGCTGTTTCCCATGCCTCAATTTATCGTCGCTTTCACAATTGTATTGGTGGCCAATGTCGGCCTTGCCTATATCGGGTGGCGCGCCTCGCAAAAAGCGGAGGTTATCGAAGAAAAAATGCGCCTTGAGATTGTCAGGCAGCGTGAGAAATTTATACATCGCCGCGATGCATTTCGCGCTCGGAGGGGACGACGCCGCAATACAAAGGATGCGAGAGTGCCATTAGAGTGATATAAATCATCCATACGGAGGCGTCGCATACCACCGCCTATGGCGGGGCCTCGCCGAAGGCGATGGGTGGTCTAGCGCGTCTAATTATTTTCGCACTAGACCATTGTAATATAATCCACCGATGACGACTAAACATGGACTCACATACCCAAAGAAAAGTCATCGCAAGACGGTAATAATTCCAAAACGGTCTTCGCAGCTCGCTGAGTTTTTCGGGGCTATGCTCGGTGATGGAGGAATAAATAATCCTTGGCAGGCAAATATCACCCTAAATGCTCTAGCTGACAGAGAATATGCCGTGCATGTTGTACGTCTTTGCGTGCATCTTTTTGAAGTCTTTCCTGCGATACGTAAAAGAAAGACAAGGGAGGCCTTAATCCATGCGCAGAATTCCCCGACAGCTTGGCTGCGGGGATGAATGCGCATG
>CAYPGH010000095.1:0-2627 GCA_964410475.1 uncultured Candidatus Saccharibacteria bacterium | reverse complement strand
CCTCGGCTCGAAAGTGCAAAAGCGCGCTTTTGCACTTTGCTCGCTCTACGTCGCCGCGTAAGAGATTTATCCTGTTTGATTTTGACGGAGTCATCGCCGATTCATATGCCACTGCGCTATCCGTATCACAAAAGATGTGTACGCGTATTACGAGTAGTGAATATAATCGCGCGTTCGAGGGGAATGTTAATGATTGGAAGTGGGAATCGCTTCCCGGAAATCACGTCGAATGTCGACACGACCTCGATTGGTTCGCTGAATATGTACCCGCTTTTGAGAAAGAGGCGCAACCATTCACTGGAATGGATCAAATAATTGAAACATTATCGAAAGAGTATGTCCTTATCGTAATATCTTCTACCATCACGAGCCCAATTCAGGGTTTCCTAGAAAAGTATCATCTCGGTCGCTATTTTTCAGAAGTGATGGGAAACGATGTGCATACGCATAAAACAGAAAAGATACGAATGGTGTTTGAGAAATACGCGACATCTGCTTCGGAGTGCGTCTTTGTTACAGACAGTTTGGGAGATATGCGGGAGGCGAACAGTATGAACGTTGGCTCGATAGGCGTCTCGTGGGGCTGGCATTCACACGAAATATTGAAAAAAGGCAATCCATTTTGCATCGTTAATACACCGACAGAGATTCCGCCGGCCATACATGATTATTTTGCCGATCAGCTATAGCTTTTCTCCAAAATTAGCGTATAGTAAGTCAAATCTCCGACTCGGAGTTTTTTATTTTAAACGGTATGGAAATACGTAACATCGCAATAATCGCACATGTTGACCATGGGAAAACCACCCTAACCGATGCGCTTTTACGACAAACGGGTGTCGCGGAGGAAGGCGTATCCATGGATTCGAATACTTTAGAGTTAGAGCGTGGTATAACAATTTATTCCAAGAATGCCTCTATTCCGTATAAGGAAACAAAAATTAACCTAGTAGACACACCCGGGCACGCGGATTTCGGTTCAGAAGTAGAACGCGTACTTCGCTCAATTGATTCTGTTCTACTGGTGGTTGATGCGCAGGAAGGTCCAATGCCGCAGACGCGCTTTGTCCTCAAAAAATCTCTGGAACTTGGATTGAAGCCCATCGTCGTAATAAATAAAATTGATAAACCAGCCGCGAATCCGGAATTGGCGGAAGAGCAGGTGTTGGAGCTGTTTCTTGAGCTCGGCGCATCCAATGAGCAGTGCGATTTTCCGGTTGTATATACGATAGGAAAGCAGGGTATAGCGAAGTTGAAATTATCAGACGAATCCAAAGATCTGACGCCGCTTCTGGATACTATTCTCAAACATGTGCCGCCTGCATCTGTCGGAGCTTCTGCAGAAAAACCTGCGAGTCTCCAGCCGTTTAATCTTGCATATGACAGTTTTCTCGGTCGCCTTGCAATTGCGCGCGTGTACGACGGAATACTTCATACGGGTGATGCAGTGTATATAAAAAAGGCAGGAGAAACGCGCACAGGAAAGATAACGAAGCTGTTCACCTTTAAGGGTCTTCAGAGAGTTGATACTGCGAAAGTTGAAAGTGGCGATATTGTCATTGTTGCGGGTCTTCCGGATATTTACATTGGAGAAACAATTACTACTGATAAGGACGCGGAACCGCTTCCAGCAATCCATGTTGACGAACCGACCATTACGCTCAATTTTCTCGTTAACAGCTCGCCATTCGCCGGTCGAGAAGGAAAATACGTCACTTCGCGACAGATTCGTGAACGCTTGGAACGTGAGCTTGAAGTTAATGTTGGCTTACGTGTCGAATTCGATTCAGGGGACACGTTCAAGGTCTCCGGCCGCGGCGAATTACATATTGCTATCTTGTTGGAAAACATGCGGCGCGAAGGATATGAGATGCAGGTATCAGAGCCGCAAGTGATTTTTCAGAAAGATGAAGGTGGGAAAACTTTAGAACCGTATGAAGAAGTCGTTGTGGATACTCCAAATACGTATCAGGGCTCTATCATCGAACGGCTCGGCACGCGTAAGTTCGTTATGAAAGATCTCAAAGTGCATGAGAATCAGGTGCGTCTTATTTTTGAAGGACCAACACGCGGACTTTTGGGCTACAGAAGCCAATTTGTTTTGGATACGAAAGGTGAGGGGATACTATCGTCACGCGTTATCGGTTTTCATGCTCACGCTGGTGAGATAAAGAAGCGCGGCGTCGGTTCCATGATCTCGATGACAAGTGGTAAGGCTCTTGGGTATTCTCTGTGGAATCTGCAAGAACGCGGAGTGATTTATATTGCCCCGGCAACGGAAGTGTACGAGGGTATGGTTATAGGTAATACGGCTAAAGGTGAAGAGATGTCGGTGAATCCGACTAAGGGTAAAAATCTGACAAACGTACGTGCTAGCGCTTCAGACGAGGCCATCGTATTGACGCCGCCTTATGAGCTCACGATAGAGCGAGGTCTCGAAGTTATGGCGGGAGACGAATATTTGGAAATTACTCCCACTAGTGTCCGTTTGCGCAAACAGAATCTTACTGAGATAGATCGTTCGCGAGCTAAACGGCAATCATAAAGGTCTGTATTCCTCGCTTGGATTTTAAATCCATGCGCAGAATTCCCCGACAGCTTGGCTGCGGGGATGAATGCGCATGAGG
>CAYPGH010000094.1:0-2681 GCA_964410475.1 uncultured Candidatus Saccharibacteria bacterium | reverse complement strand
TTTGTTACTCGGACGTGCGTGTTTCGATAATGATGGGCGCACGCGCGGCATCTTTTGCCGACAAGTAGCCAAGACCGTAGCTTAATAGCGCAACCGCAAGGACGATACAAGCGACAATGATTTCCCATTCGTGCGTTTTCCAGAAGCGTAGAATCTCCTTCGACGGTATTCTCATAAAGCAGATGCTACCATAAACCCTCATGCGCGCGCATGACGCTTTCTTCTTTTCAGCATCCGGGTTTATCGCGGGTGCAATAGCAGGCGGATTGGGGCTCCCCCCGTTCGGCGCTTTAATCGCGCTTATTCTGGCCGTGCTAGCGATGCTCTTCTTTAAGACGCGCTCTGTCATTATTCTTGCGGTAAGCATCTTGTTCACTGCAGGCAACGTCTATTACACAGTTGATGATTATCGGTACCACGCGGCGCGCAATGCTCTGGCGAATGCATCCTCGTTTGAGGGCACGGTTATAGACGACCCGCGCCAAGGTGTAGACAATCAAACGGCAAAAGTTCGGATAGCGACACCTGCCGCGACAATATTCTTGCGACTCGACCCGTATCCGGAGCTCTCCTACGGCGACATCGTTCGCATAGCTGGCGACATCGTGCCGCCTCCTTCAGACTCGTACGGTGATTTTATGGCGAAAGAACATGTGCACGGCACGGCGTTCTACCCGGAAATCGAGATTGTCGGAAATAATGCAAATCCCTTCTTTGAAGCGCTTTTTGGTATACGACACTATATAAAAAACACAGTGAGCCGCCTTTTCACAGAACGCGAGGCGGCATTCCTCTCCGGAGTGCTCCTCGGCGACCGCGACCTATTTACGCCAGATTTCCTCAACAAACTTTCTATAAGCGGCACTATGCATTTGACTGCGCTCTCGGGACTTCACATGTCTATTCTTGTTTTCCTCGCACTCGCCGTTTCTTCGGCAATATTCTGGAGGCGAAGACGTTTAAAATTCATCGTGGCATTCGCGACGGTGGCACTTTTCGTCGCAATGACGGGCTTCAAGGTTTCCGCCGTTCGCGCTTCCCTCATGGCATTCCTTGTCGGACTTGCAGGAGAGTCGGGCAGAATCTACAGTCCGCGAAATGCCATACTCTTTTCCGCACTCGTCATTACTGTGTGGAATCCGAAAAGCCCCGTGTTCGACCTCGGCTTCCAACTCTCTTTTGCCGCAGTGCTCTCCATAATTTATTTTGCTCCCATACTAAAGCTAATTCCGTTCTTCCGTACATCTGGATTTTTGGCATGGCGCGACGTGCTCGTCATTACCATGGCTGCGCAGATCGGCGTCCTGCCGATCACTATCGCTCACTTTGCGAATTTTTCTTTGACCGCGCTCCCAGCAAACGTTGCTATTCTCGTTGTCATGCCACCCATGATGGCGCTCGGCCTTCTTACTGTTGCCGTTTCAGTGGTATCTATGCCGCTCGCTTCGCTCCTAAGCATACCGACCGCGTTCTTAGCGGATTATGCGATTCAAATCGTTGAAACCTTCTCATCTGTGCGCATCATGTTCAATCCGGAACTCGGGATTACAGGAACAATTCTGTACTATGCTGTATTGATATGGATATGCTGGCGGTATTCTTCCCACCTTCCCCTATCTCCAGTTAAAACTAAAGATAACAAACCGACTCTGCAACGCCATGAAATCAGTTAAAACATCGTCTCCGGTTTCTCCTGACGGAAGCGAGCTTCCCTTTGCTATGTTTACATCGCGCAAAGCGGTCTTCCAACTCGCGGCCATCATCGTATTCGGACTGACAGTATGGGTGTGGTTTTCCATAATCAGCATGGAGAAGATAGAGAGCGCAGTTTACTTTCTCAATGTGGGCCAAGGAGACAGTCAGCTTATTGTTCTCGCCTCGCAAAACAACAAATCGTCAGTAAAGATCCTCGTGGATGCGGGTCCTGGTCGCAAGGTGTTGGATGCGCTAGACGAGGCGCTTGGAAAACAAAACAATAAATATATAGATGTGATCATGATGACCCATCCCGAGCTCGATCACTTCGGTGGATTTATTGACGTTATCAAAAACTACGATGTCGGATTATTTATTTCGAACGGTACTGAAGCCGATTCGGATGCGTTCTTGGCACTTAAAACGGCTCTCACTGAACATAACGTGCCTACGTTGACTCTCATGGAGGGAGACACCGTCCAATATGACGATAGCGACCTTTTCATTATGTCTCCCGACAGTGCACTCCTACGCAACAAGGAACGCAATGAAACTGGTATTGTGGCAAAACTTACATCGGAAGACTCAACGATCCTTTTTACTGCCGATGTCGGATTTCCCGCCGAACAAGTTCTCCTCAAAAAGGGTTACGATATTTCCGCCGATGTTCTTAAGGTCGGGCACCATGGCTCCAAGTATTCTTCCGGCGAGAGCTTCGTCGCAACGGTGCGTCCGATTGTTTCCGTCATCGGTGTTGGAAAAAATAACTACGGCCATCCAACTCCGAGAGTCTTGGAAACACTCGAGCTGGCAGGAACGCATACGTATCGCACCGACAAGGACGGAACAGTAAAAGTTATTTTAAGTATAGATACAGCATTTCAGGAAACGCGCGCTCAAAATAACGGATTTATCGCTGCTGTCGCGAGCGTCATGACAGGTGGATATAAAAAAGGAGCCCTTACAACGATTGCTCTGTCGCAAAT
>CAYPGH010000093.1:0-2682 GCA_964410475.1 uncultured Candidatus Saccharibacteria bacterium | reverse complement strand
GCTCTCTTCAGGCGTACGCGAATGCGAAGTTTGAGATAGGACGACAGCTCGCACGCTCGCGAAAATATCCGCGCACCATTGTTTCGAATCTCGATGACAAAGAAGGTGGACGCTACCTCACGCTCTCAGTTGAAAACGTAGTACCTTTCTCGCTCGGAACAGCAGCGCCATTCCACGCGAACGAACGTGGTGGCTCATTTACACTAGAAAATCAGGAACTTTCTGTGCATCTCCCCGGAGAATTCTCTCTCAAGAATGCCCTGGCCTCTTCTTTAACCGCACGCGCTCTCGGTATCCCGATGGACGCGATTGAGCGCGCACTCGGTCGCGTCACAAAAATTCCCGGCCGTGCGGAGCGTATAGAAGCCGGGCAAAATTTCACGCTCGTCGTCGACTATGCGCATACACCGGACTCCCTTCAGGCACTTTATAGTGCGTACAAAAACCTTCGGAAAATATGCGTACTTGGTTCAACGGGTGGCGGTCGCGACACGTGGAAGCGACCAATCATGGGGCGCATCGCAGATACTTCGTGCGACACAGTCATTCTTACGAATGAAGATCCGTACGACGAAAAGCCGGAGCAGATAGTGAGTGATATTGCACACGGTATGACGCATAAGCCTGAAATTATTATGGATCGTCGCGAAGCTATCGCGCGCGCGCTTTCACTTGCAAGAACCGACGACGCCGTGCTTATCACAGGAAAAGGTACCGACCCAGACATTCGCGGCCCTAGTGGCTCGAAGATTGTTTGGAGTGACGCTGTGGTTGCGCGAGAGGAAGTGGAAAAACTGCTTGCGAAACAAGGGCGTATAATGAGCCTATGATAGTCAGGATACTTATTTGGCTTGCCGTCCTTATCGCTATTTCTCTGATCGTTCTCTGGGTGGTGAGTGGCGGCATCGGCAAAACTATTAACAAAGTAAGGACGTTTACCAGTTTTTCTGGGGATGAGACTTCGTCGTTTGGTTCTTTCCGTCTCCCATGGCAACCGGAGAATCCTGTCCTCGGCCCTGAATTCTCCGACTCTACCGACTACGCGTACGAAAACTTTCAAACCGTTGAGGAAGAGCTCGCTTCGCTCCAAGAAGAATATGAAACACTCGAGGACGCCACACGCGCCGCGCTCGATTTCGGAACACCATCACCATTTAGAGGGATTGTCTACATCGATGGCACTGGAGAGGCGCTTGAGACAGTGCCCGACGTCGAATACTTGCGTCTTGCCGCCGCATGGAATAATACGGCGCCCGTTGATATAACCGGATGGTCTCTTCAGAGTGCGGTTACTGGTGTGCGCGCATATATTCCGCGCGGTGCATATGATTTCCGCATGGGCTCCATAAACGAACAAAAGAATATACAATTAAATGCCGACGCTTCTGTCATCGTTATCTCTGGAGGCTCTCCCGTGGGAACATCGTTCCGTGAGAACATGTGTAGCGGATACCTCAATCAGTTTCAATCATTCTCTCCACCTCTCTCTGAACACTGCCCTTATCCATCCGAGACAGTGCCGCTCAGCGCGGAAAATCTGAATCTGTATGGAGACGCATGCGTTGATTTGGCGCGAACACTCCCCACGTGCCGCGCACCTATCTCATATTTTACGTCTGAACTTTCGCAACCGTGCCGCTCCTTTCTTGCAAACACGCTCTCTTACAATGGCTGTATCGATACGTATCGTTACCGCGCAAATTTCACTGAGAACTTGTGGCGCGTATATCTGAATTCTCCGCGCGAACTTTGGCGCAACACGCACGACGTTATCCGGCTTTTGGATGCCAAGGGACGCACGGTTGATGCTCTCGCCTACTAAACTACTTGCTGGCAATTGCACCAAACAGAACAATGCCCGCCGCGACGGAAACATTGAGTGATTCTTTTCCGCGTCTTGTACGACGCGGATGGTTGGCGTGTCGAATCATGGCGCCGCGCATGGGGATTTCTATGAGCGCATCGCATTTTGCGCAAAGCGCGCGGGAGAGACCATGTACCTCGTTGCCAAACACGAACATGGTTGGACTTTTGAGCGTGAATGCACGGTAATCATATGCATCTCTATCTTGCTCTACTCCAACGACCGTCCACCCATCCTTATGCAAACGAGTAATAAATTTTATAGGTGATGTTGCATACTCCCATGGCACCGTCGCTTCGGCACCGAGCGCTGTTTTGGCCAGCTCCTTCTGTGCTCGGCCAAACCTGTCTATCGGCTTCGGCGTGTAACCTGTGAGATACACTTTCCCAACACCGACCGCGTCCGACGTACGAAATATCGAACCGACGTTGTGTGCGCTTCGTATGTTGTGTAAAAGTACGGCAATCGGATATTTCATACACTACAGACTACAATAAAATACCTCGCAGCCAAGCTGTCGGGGTATTCTGCGCAAAGAAATAAAATACGCTATACTGTATGCATGCAAATGCTGTCGGTATTCCCCGAGATTCTCTTTCTGGCTCCTTTCGCGGCGTTTCTCATTCGCATAGCACTTGCAATTCTCTTAGGTTACTGCGCATGGAAGCATCTTGAGAATAATAACAAAGCTGGACGCGCGCTCGGATTCGTTGAAGGTATCACGGCGACCGCGCTTGCACTCGGCGCATGGACACAACCCGCAGCTATCGCTGGAATGTTCATTATTGGCGCATGGTTCGCGCTACCGCGCCTGCGTG
>CAYPGH010000092.1:0-2720 GCA_964410475.1 uncultured Candidatus Saccharibacteria bacterium | reverse complement strand
ATTTGGAGGTTACGGAAGAAACGAGTATATCAACAGATGTTCCAACTACAGTTTCGGTTTCCTACGACGGTTCCAGTTTCTCTCCTTCTCCGGTGACGGTAAAAAGAGGTGGCACGGTGACGTGGAGCGCAGGCGGCGAGAAAGAAGTGTGGATCGCGTCGGCCAAACACCCTTCGCACGCCGTCTATAGCGACACTACGCTTCAGCAGCATTGCCCGGATGCAACGGAGGTCGCGTTCGATCAATGTACCTCTGGCACGAGCTACTCGTTTACTTTCGACAAAATAGGTACGTGGAATTACCATGACCACATTAATTCGAGCGCGTTTGGAGCTGTGATAGTTGTCGAGTAATATTACGCGCATGACTGGAGAATCATCCGAATCCAGAGATGAATTTCCGGAGGAGCTAATTCTGAATCTCCCGCGCACGGAGCTCTTGCGTTATGGCGAGAATCCCCATCAGAAAGCCGCCGTTTACCTTGATCCGAAAAGCAATCGCCCCGGTGCCGCGCTAGCGCGCAAGATCCAAGGCAAAGGACTTTCGTACAATAATCTTCTCGATTGCGATGCCGCGTTCGAATGCGTCGCGGAGTTCGCTGAGAATGCTGTGGTGATAGTCAAACATACAAATCCATGCGGTGTTGCTCTTGCTACCACACCGAAAGACGCCTATCAAAAGGCGCTTATGTGTGACTCTGTTTCCGCCTTCGGCGGCATAGTTGCGCTGAATAGGACGCTCGATGCCGATATTGCGCGAGAATTGGTCAAGATATTTCTTGAGGTAATCATCGCGCCAGATGCTGATGAAGAGGCACTAAAGATTCTTTCCGAGAAGCCGAACATGCGCGTACTCCTTACCGGCGGAATGCCCGATCCGAAAGAATCAAATATCACAATGCGCTCCATCGCGGGAGGATTCCTCGTACAGAATCGCGACAACAGTATTCTCGAAGGAGAACTGAAGGTCGTGACAAAACGTGTGCCGACGGAGCCAGAAATGAGTGACATGAAGCTCGCCTTCGCTGTTTCTAAGCATGTGAAATCTAACGCAATAGTATATGTAAAGAATAATGCCACCGTCGGTATTGGCGCGGGGCAGATGAGTCGTATTTATAGTGCGAAGCTTGCGGCTATTAAAGCGACTGACGCGAAGATTTCTCTCGAAGGAGCCGTATTGGCCTCGGATGCTTTCATGCCGTTTCCGGACGTCGTTGAAGAGGCCGCACGAGTTGGCGCGACAGCTATCATTCAACCCGGCGGCTCACTCAAAGATAAAGATTCTATTGAAGCGGCGGATGCCGCTGGTATTGCGATGGTGTTTACCGGAATTCGACACTTTAGGCACTAAATCTCGCCTATACGGGGAGCTTACTGCCGACGCAGTGCCATGTAGATATCCTCAAGAGCTTTCACAGAATCACCCGCGGCGATGTTGTTTTGATGATAGAGGCCGTCCGTGATGTCGCCTGCCGCCCAAATTCGCGGGTGCGATGTGCGCTGTGTGCGCGGATCGACTTTGATCTGCTTCACTGCATTCAACTCGAGCGTGTCGCCAATCCACTCAGTGTTGGGTAGAAGACCTATCTCGACGAAGATTCCCTCTACGGACAGGGTTTCCTCTTTGCTGGTTTTCGTGTCCTTCCATTTGAGACCAGTGACGAAATTCTCGCCGACGACCTCAAGTGGTGTAGCATTTTTTATGATGCGCATGTTTGGATACGCTTTTGCTGCGGCAATTGTTATCTCGTCGGCGCGAAAAGTTTCGGTGCGATTGAAGAGTGTAACAGTCTTGCAATAAGCGAGCAGTTGGAGTGCCGTCTCAAAACCGGCGTTTCCTCCGCCTATAACCGCGACATCTTTATCGGCAAATAACGGGCCGTCGCACGAGGCGCAGTACGTGAGCCCTTTCTGGTCATATTCTTTGGCACCAGGAATATTGAGCGTGCGGCGACGCGCACCTGATGCAATGAGAAGAGCACGCGCCTCTTTTACTGACCCGTCTTTGAACGTGATTGTAACTTTATCGTCGGAAGGGGCTAGTTGCGTGGCACTCGCAGGAGAAAAGATTTCGAGGAATGTACCCATGTAAGATTCCACATGAGTTTTCAGATTCTTGGCGAGATCGGCGCCGGAGATTGAAGTTGTGCCTATCCAGTTTTGTATATCTGTCGAGACGACACTCTGGCCTCCCCATTCCTCTGTGATAAAAAGTGTTTTCAGGCGTTTGCGTGCGGCATACACGGCGGCGCTTGCTCCCGCAGGACCGCCTCCAACGATTATCAAGTCGTACATATTGTATAACTTACAGTTCTTTAGTGTTTAATACAAAAAATACTAGTGCATCCTCTTCGCAAGTCGTTATCAACCAACGTGCTGAAAGCTATTTCCCGCGCAAGAAAGAGGGGAGTCCGCCCCAACTGTTATCGTCATCATTATCATTCGCGCTCGAAGCGTGTGAGGAAGGAGCGGATTTCACGGATTCCCTCGACATTACTTTCTCGGGCACATCTCCGTCGTTTCGTTTGTTATCGGCGCGATTTCTGATAGAGGCGGGCGGCACATCCTGGTCCTCCTTGGCGGTAAGACGTTGGGAAGCGCTGAAAAGCCAAGAGCGCACTCCGGAATCCGGAAAGCCGGTTGCGATGACTGTCACGCGCACAGCGCCTTTTTTGAGCGTCGGATCGACGACTGTCCCGAAGATGACCTTGGCATCGGGGT
>CAYPGH010000091.1:0-2729 GCA_964410475.1 uncultured Candidatus Saccharibacteria bacterium | reverse complement strand
CGAAGATACTCTCTTCTGTTTTGCCGCGCGGACTTGCTTTCTCGTATGATCGTTTTCGCGCATACCTCGAAGGGAATCCTTTCCTAGGCTTTGGTCTCGTTATTCTTTTTATCATTATTGCCGGAGGTACTTTCTTCGGCTTCATTCAATCCATCGCACATGCGATAGCGGGAGCCTAACGTATTGCGTCGCTTTGCCGCATGTAGTACATTGTGCCTGCGCGCGGTGCGCGCATTTAAATTGATATGTCAACGATAAATCAGCTCGCGCGGAAAGGCCGCACCAAGAAAACGTGGCGCTCGAAGACTGTGGCACTTGCTCGCGGCTTCAATACGCTCAAGAATCGCCCTTCTTTCTATCCCGCGCCATTCAAGCGTGGTGTATGTACGCGTGTGACTACGAAGACTCCGCGTAAGCCGAACTCGGCTATTAGAAAGATAGCCCGCGTGCGACTCACCAACGGTCAGGAAATTACCGCATATATCCCCGGCGAGGGACACAACCTGCAAGAGCACTCAGTGGTCTTGGTGCGTGGCGGGCGTGTAAAAGACATCGGTGTTCGTTACACTATCGTTCGCGGTAAGTTGGATGCAACAGGCGTTGATAAGCGTCGTCGCGGCCGTTCTCTTTATGGCGCTAAGCGTCCAAAAGTTGCCAAATAATTTCTTCTCCACGAAACATAAGAAATATGAGACGCGCAGTAAAAAACAGAAAACAACCACAGCCGGACGAAGTATATGGTTCTATGAAGGTTGCGAAACTCATCAATTACGTTATGGAGCGCGGCAAGAAAGACACTGCACGAAAAATCGTTTACAAGGTTATGAATGAGCTAAAGAAAGACGGTGATCCTGTCGTAATACTGGACGAAGCTTTGGACAGAGCATCTCCGTCGGTGGAAGTCAGAAGTCGTCGCGTCGGAGGCGCAAACTACCAAGTGCCGCGCGAAGTGCGGCCGGAACGTCGGCTTGCGCTCGGCTTTCGTTGGATAGTTGAAGCGGCAGAAGGCACCAAGGGAAAGCCGATGCACGAATCGCTCATCGCAGAAATTCGCGCCGCACACAAAGGCGAAGGTGTCGCAGTCGCTAAAAAGGAAACTACTCACAAGATGGCAGAAGCCAACAAGGCGTTTGCCCACTTTGCGTGGTAATCGCGAACCCAGGGTGAAACAATTGCTAGGAGCAAAGCGATATTTTCTGCTAAATCACTTCAATTATGGCACGCGACTATCCATTAGAAAGAGTTAGAAATTTCGGGATAATCGCACACATTGATGCGGGTAAAACGACCACGTCGGAACGCATACTTTTTTACACAGGCGAGAGTCACAGGATAGGAGAGGTGCACGAGGGCGACACGGTGACCGATTGGATGGAACAAGAGCGCGAGCGTGGCATCACTATTACCGCCGCCGCGATTACTTGCTTCTGGAATCCGACATACATGGGGGCGGACACTTCCTACAAGCACCGTTTCAACATCATCGATACACCGGGACACATCGACTTCACGAGTGAGGTGAAGCGCTCCATGCGCGTCTTAGACGGCTCGGTCGTCGTCTTCGATGGTGTAGCGGGGGTTGAACCGCAGTCGGAGACCAACTGGCGTTATGCAGAAGAAGCTCTCGTTCCGCGCATTTGCTACATAAACAAACTCGATCGTACTGGCGCGTCATTCGAGAAATCATACGCGAGCATTTTAGACCGTCTCTCCAAAAAGGCCGTTCGTTTACAGATTCCGATTGGAGAAGAGGCCAATCTCGAAGGAGTCGTAGATCTTCTTACTATGAAGGCATACAAGTTTGAAGGAGAAATGGGGGCGGATGTAATCGCATATGATGTTCCGGAAAGAGTGAAGTCAGAAGCAGAAAAGTATCGCAGGGAGCTCATCGAACGCATCGTAGAGCACGACGAAAAGCTGATGAACGACTACCTGGAAGGGAAAGATATTCCCGTAGAAGACTTAAAGAAGTTGCTTCGAAAGGCGGTTTGCTCGAACGAAATTTTCCCCGTCCTTACGGGTACATCGTTGAAGAACAAAGGTGTCCAGCTCGTCCTGGATGCTGTCGTGGATTATCTGCCCTCTCCTCTCGATGTGCCACCGGCTAAAGGTACCAATACCGACACGGGTGAAGATGAAACACGGCTGGCGTCCGATGAAGCGCCTTTTGCCGCTCTCGTTTTCAAACTGCAGGTGGATCCTTTTGTGGGTTCTCTGGCATTCTTCCGTGTGTACTCGGGCTCAGTCGAAGCAGGCACTTTCGTTTACAACTCTGCGAACAACAAGAAGGAGCGTCTTGGTCGTATCGTGCGCTTACAGGCCGACAAACGTGAAGATGTAAAAATCGCGTACTCAGGCGAAATCGTGGCGGCGGTCGGATTGAAGGAAGTAAAAATAGGACACACGCTCTGTAGCTCCGAGCACCCGATAGCGTTAGAGTCAATCATCTTTCCAGAACCGGTCATTTCCATGCGTGTAGAACCGAAGACGAAAGTTGACCAGGAAAAACTCGGCGTCGCACTCTCGCGTCTTTCTGATGAAGATCCGACATTTCGTGTTGCGACCGATCCAGAAACGCTCGAGACCATCATCTCCGGTATGGGCGAATTGCACTTGGAGATTCTCGTAGAGCGCATGAAGCGCGAGTTTGGTGTTGTAGCTACGACGGGGAAGCCACAGGTTGCTTATCGCGAAACGATACAAGGCACCGCGGATGTGGAGTACAAACA
>CAYPGH010000090.1:0-2766 GCA_964410475.1 uncultured Candidatus Saccharibacteria bacterium | reverse complement strand
GATGCGCCGCTATTATTTTCACAGGTTCTCCCCGTGCAAAAGAAAGAATCGCAACCCCAGCACTCCCGCTCCCGATGTCGGCCACAGCAACACGATTTCCTCCTTTGTGTGAAAATGGAATACTGAACATTGGACCTTAGTATACCAAGAGAAGGAGCGCCGTCTTCTCATTATCAAAGAAACCTGTTCACTATTGATTATCTAAGAGTGGCCTTTATTCTGCGAATTCCTGCGGCAACAGATTCTTCTTTCAAAATTGAGAATTTTGCTCTGAGCGGTTTACCCTGAGTCTTATCGAAGGGAGTCGAAGGGTTGAACCCGTCTGCAATCTCGCTCGTATTCGATATATGTGGCCCACCGCAGAACTCAATAGAGAATGCCTTTTCAAATTGAGGCATATCTACTGTTGCACCTGATGGACCGACAGAATAAACAGACACCATGTCCGGATACTTCGCGCCAAATTCCTGTTCAGCGCCCAATTTTTCAGCCTCTGCTTTTGGTATCGTGGAATGAACGACTGGAAGCGCTTCTTCGATCCTTTCATTTACGATACGCTCGACCTCTGTCAATTGCTCTTTCGTCATTTTCTTCCCGTGCGAGAAATCTATACGCAGTCTCTCTTGTGTGATATTTGAGCCGCGTTGCTTTACGTGTTCACCAAGTACTATTTGAAGTGCTTTAAGGAGAAGATGGTGCGCGCTATGGAGACGCGTCGTCGCTTCAGAAGTGTCGGCTAAGCCGCCCTTAAATTTCTGCTCGCTTCCTGCCCGCGAGACGTCGCTATGCGTACGCATTTTTGCACGAAAATTCTCCTCATCCACATCGAGCCCCCTTTCGTGTGCGAGCTCCTGCGTCATTTCGAACGGAAAACCGTACGTCGTAAAAAGTGTGAACGCGGCTTCACCCGACACATGCCCTTTTGTCGCAAGTTTCTCAAACTCTCGCATACCCTTTTCAAGCGTCTTTCCAAACTGCACTTCTTCTTTCCAAATCTCGCGACGAATGTTTTCATACGCTTCTTCTCCGGACAGTTCAGGATACGCATTTTTGTATTTCTCTATGGTGATGATTGCGGCACGCACGAGCATACTGTCTGCCGCGTCTTTGTCTCCTGTTCCGATATTTCCGGCATGGAGTGCGGCGCGTCGAATGAGGCGTCGCAATACGTACCCACGCTCGGTATTGGAAGGTAGAACACCTGCGACAAGCATGAAAACAGCCGCGCGGACATGGTCGGCAATAACGCGGAATGACCGCGTGTATCGACTGTCGTCATAGGCCTTGCCGGAAAAATGCGAGAGGAGTTCGAGAATGTCACGGAACGCATCCGTCGCGAACACGTCCGGATTCTCTGCGGTCGCCGCGGCAAGACGCTCCAGCCCTCCGCCAAAATCAACATTTTGTCGGGGCAGTTTGCTAAAACTGCTCCGCCCCGAGCTTGTCGAGGGGTTCTTTATGTATTGCATAAAAACCGAGTTCCCTATTTCGAGGAATCGACCGCAGTCGCAATTCGGATGACACTCCCTGCCGAACTTTAGATCGTGTAGGGTTCCAAAATCATAAAATACCTCCGAATCCGGCCCGCCCGGCTCTCCCGCAGGCATGTTGTCGGGAGTTCCCGCACGACTCCACCAATTTTTCTTGGCATCGTAATAAAAAATCCTTCCACCTTGCATGCCGAGGCGGTAACCGTCTTCCCCAGAGCCTATGACCACTTCCCTCGCATCGATACCTTTTTTTGAAAATAAATCTTTCCAGATTGCGGCCGATTCGGTGTCTCGCGGAATTCCGCTCTTCTCGTCGCCGATGAAAGTTGTCACATAGAGTCGGCTTGGATCAAGACCGAGTTCGTCCGTAAGAAATTCAAAAAACCACGAGAGCTGTTCTTTTTTGAAGTAATCGCCAAGGGACCAATTGCCGAGCATTTCGAAAAAGGTCGTGTGCCTGTTGTCGCCAACTTCTTCGATGTCTTCCGCTCGAAATGATTTCTGCGAATCAACGAGTCGTTTCCCTTCCGGATGATCCTTGCCAAGAAGATATGGGAGGAGCGGCTGCATACCGCTTCCGGTAAAAAGCGTCGTCGGATCGTTCTGCGGTACGAGCGAAGCAGAGGGTATGACAGCATGCCCCCTCTCTTTGAAAAATTCGAGGTACTTCGTGCGTATCTCGTTTATCGTCATTTGAATAAAAGTAACGTGTTTTTTAAGAAATTGGAAGAGGCGTCGCCGTAGCGGCGCCTCCTGCGCTTGAAGGGAATCGAAGCTATGCGATGCCCATAGCTTTGACTATGGCGGCGACTACCAGTGCGGCCGCAAAGACGAACAGGACGATAGCGCATCTACGTCTGCCACTGGATTCCTTTTCATCCTGCATGGTCATGACGTATCACCTCCTTTCCTATCGCAAATATACGCTTCGATTGCGGGGTGTAAAGGCTGGTCACTATTGCCGTTGGAAATATTAGAGGATACGATACGCGATACTGCATGGAATATCACACACATACTCTTTCCAACGGCCTTCGCATCGTGCTTGCCCCGATGCCTGAAAATAGAACGGCGACCGTTATCGTCATGAGTGGCACTGGCTCGCGGTATGAGAACGAGCACGAAAATGGTCTTGCGCATTTTCTCGAGCACATGTTTTTCAAAGGGACTTCGAAGCGCCCGAGCGCGCGGGCAATCAGCGAGGAACTCGACACGATCGGCAGTGTTTACAATGCATTCACGTCGAAAGAACGCACCGCCTACTACGCCAAGGTTT
>CAYPGH010000089.1:0-2828 GCA_964410475.1 uncultured Candidatus Saccharibacteria bacterium | reverse complement strand
ACAAGCCGGAGGGTTTTTGCCCGACAACTAACATTGACACAGTGTTTCCATTACCCGTGTTAATAAACTACCGCGCAGCCAAGCTGTCGGGGAATTCTGCGCATGGATTTAAGTCTGGGAGTGCGTTTTGCAGGAGAAAATCGGTACTACTGAGTAAGATGAGATACATCAGTGACACCTCAAATCGCATATCCCTAACTTGATTCTTATAGCATCAACGCAAGGACACAGGTAGCCGGAGGCAGTATCGACCTACGAGGTCGATATATCTTTGTTGTCAAGGCGAGACCTTGACAACATCAGCGGTTGGCAAGCTCGCGCGCGTGGACCTATCGACCTACGAGGTCGATATAGGTCGCTACGAGGCCGATAGGTCGAAGCTCGGGAGTTGAAAGAGCTCCACCGCCGACATATTCGACGAAAGAGATCCTCGATCAACAGGTTTGATGTCGTTTGCAAGATAGAGAAGATCAAGAAAACGCCTGTAGTCGTGGGGCGATTCAAATGTGTCTCGTCCCTCGATACCGCGCGTGTAGCAGTGATACCACTCATTGATAGCGAACGGCGTACGACGATACGTGTGCGCAGTATATCAGCAAAAAACCGAAGGTGACACCTTCGGAGTTCATGGATTCTTTGCCACGACTCTTTCCTCCTTGAAAAAAACCGAAGGTGACACCTTCGGTTTCCATGTTTAACCTGCGGCGAAAAACAAACTTAAAATCGGCTCGCTAAACCCTTTCCCTAGAATTAAGCTCAGAAGCAAGAAAATAATTACTAGGGACAGAACGTATTCGACTGAATTGAGCAGCAAATTTTTCGCTGAGAAGCTTCTAAATGAGAAAAAGTTAAACAGAAAAAGATTGATAATAAAAAGGAAAATAAAATACCAATAAAAAAATTCATTATCACTCGGAGCGCCCCGCAAACTGCTGCCAAAGACTATGATTCCTAGAAGACCCAATACGGGCAGCAAAACAAGTGAGCCGACTATGATAGAGATGAGTATAAGGTTCCTCTTTATCAAATTTCTGAAATATGCATTACGCATGTCCATATCATAGGCAGTATATCACAGGCAATCTTGGCAACGGTTTGCATTTCTCCTGTGTTCCGTAATAATGAGGGGATGAAAAATTATTACGATTTGTTGGGCGTTACTAAAACTGCAAGCGAAGACGATATCAAAAAGGCCTTTCGTAAACTTGCGCACAAATACCACCCCGACAAAAAGGGAGGTGATGAACGTAGATTCAAGGAGGTGAGTGAAGCATACGCTGTCCTCTCCGACAAAAAGAAACGCGCGGAGTATGATACTTACGGCAAGACGTTTGCTGGCGGTGGTGGACCACAGGGAGGCTTCGGCGGTTTTGACTTCTCCAATTTCTCCCAAGGGTTTGACGGATTCGCTCAAGGTCAGGGCGGTGCAGAATTCGATATTGGCGACATATTCGGGGAGTTTTTCGGTGGCGGGAGGACGAGCCAGCGTCGTGGTCGCGACATTTCCATTGATATTGAACTGCCGTTCCGCGAGGCGATTTTCGGAGTTGAACGGCGCGTCCTTATTGCAAAGACAGCCGTCTGTCCAACCTGTGATGGAGTGGGGGCCGCAAAGGGTTCTAAGATGATTTCTTGCGGTACTTGTAACGGGAAAGGTGAGGTTCGCGAATCACGCAATACGTTTTTCGGAACGTTCACGTCCGCGCGGGTGTGCTCGCACTGTCGTGGTCGCGGCGAAATTCCGGAGAAGTCATGCGATGCATGCCGCGGCGAGGGAGTGGCGAAAAAACAGGCAGAGATACACATCGTCGTTCCGGCGGGAGTTTCCGATGGCGAGATGATCCGTTTGCCACAGATGGGTGAGGCGGTAGCAGATGGTGTCGCGGGAGATCTCTATGTCAAGCTCCATGTGCAATCCGATAAACAATTTACTCGCGACGGAAACAATCTTTTGACCGTACTTCCCATTAAGCTCACTGACGCACTTCTCGGTGGCGAATATCGTATTCGCACGCTGGACGGGGAAGAGGCACTCACTGTTTCTGCAGGCGTCGGAAACGGCGAAGTGATCCGTGTACGCGGTAAGGGTGTGCCCCACGGTCGCGGCGCTCGAGGGGATCTTCTCGTTCGTATAGACGTAGAGTTCCCGAAGAAACTTTCCCGTAGCGCCCGCGAGCTCATCGAAAAATTGCGCGGAGAGGGTTTATAATTCAGCTCACCGCTTTACTTTTGCACAGCCAAATATAGTAGTCGTAATCATGGGCTCTTTCCTACAATCAGCCGGAAATTTATTCAACATGAACGTTGACGTAGTGATTGGTTTTATGGAAAGTATTCCCGTTGACTGGATGCTCATCGGCGCTTTTATGGTCTTCTCCGCTTTTGATGTATTGCGAAACGGAGTGGGTCGATTAAGCGCACTCTCACTCGCACTCCCGGCATCTTTGCTGGTCGTGTCTTTTTTTCCGCAGGCAGTGTTTCTCGGGAGTTTTGCGGAGCAACTCGCGACACCGCTCTTACAGGCGGTGGTATTTTTGATATTTTCCGTAGCGCTTTATCTTCTCGTGCGACGAATGGATTCGCCGTATCGCGGAGAATATGGTCAGCCACTGCAGGCCCTTCTTGCGGGATGCGCCGGGGTCGCCATCCTTCTCGTTGTGTGGCTCCATGTGCCGGCGCTTGCGTCCCTGTGGCAATTCGGAGGCGATGTGACGGCGTTATTTAGCGGCCCGTATGCCTTCTGGTGGCTCATCGGAAGCTATGCCATTTTGGCATTTATAAGAAGCTAATCCATGCGCAGAATTCCCCGACAGCTTGGCTGCGGGGAT
>CAYPGH010000088.1:0-2856 GCA_964410475.1 uncultured Candidatus Saccharibacteria bacterium | reverse complement strand
CAAAAAAGAGCGATACGAGAAGAACCAATATTCCAATAACAACGCCACGAACGACGCCGCCAGAGACGTATCCAGCAATCAGAATCCAAGGGGGCGTGGGGGAGACGAGTATTTCATCGATATTCCGTGAAAAGAATTTTGCCTGGAAAAACGTGGTCGCTACGTTCGAGAAGGAGTTTGTGACGACGCTGAGCATCACAAGGCCGGGAACAACGAACTGCATATAACTAAATCCGCCAACGTCTCCGATTCTCGTTCCCAAGATTGTTCCGAATACGAGGAAATACAGAACTGATGTAATCACGCTTGGGAGAAATGTTTGCGGCCAGATGCGGAAAATTCGCACGATGTCCTTACGCAGGATTGTATGAAATGAGATCCAAAGTTGATGAGGTTCCATATTATTCCGATGTCTCTTTAGTCAGTTTAAGAAAAACCTCTTCCAATCGTCCACCGCGATAACCTTCCTTAACGGCGTTGCTGTCGTGCATCGCAAGAACGCTCTCCATAGTTCCTTGGGCTACTATCTCGCCTTTGTTAATTATGGCGACGTGTTTGCAAAGATGCTCCGCCTCTTCGAGATAGTGTGTCGTTAGAAGAATAGTTACTCCTTCTTTTTGAGTCATGGTGCGCAAGAAATCCCACATACTGCGGCGCAATTCAACGTCAACACCTGCCGTCGGTTCGTCGAGAATAAGAAAGCGTGGCTTATGAATCAGCGCTCGCGCGATTAGGAGTCTCCGCTTCATACCGCCAGAGAGCGACCATCCCGTCTCGTTTCTCTTTTCGTATAAACCGAGTGCCTTTAAGAGTTCTTCTGCGCGCGGAAGAGCGACTTTTCTTGGAATTCCGTAGTAGCCCGCTTGGTTGAGGACTACGTCGATACATTTCTCAAAAGGATTGAAGTTTACTTCTTGAGGAACGACGCCAATGTGCGCCTTTGCCTTCTCGGGCTCTTTCTCAGTGTCATGGCCAAACACCTTCACCTCGCCGCTCGTTCTGTTGACAAGGGTTGTCGCGATGCCGATTAACGTAGTTTTTCCAGCGCCATTGGGGCCAAGGAGCGCGAAAAAATCGCCCTCCGGAACCGTCAAAGAGACTCCTTTTAAGGCCACTGTCCCAGAGGCGTATGTTTTCTTAAGGTCTTTTACTTCAAGTGCGGGCGCACTCATTTCAATCATGGGGCATCAGTGTAGCATATTCTTTAATCCATGCGCAGAATTCCCCGACAGCTTGGCTGTGGGGATGAATGCGCATGAGGAAAGAGGGTCGGGGAATCTGTTGGTTAAAATCACAAACCCCCGTGTCAGGAAGATAGGAGCAAAGCGACGTAAGAAACCTTTGGTGTCTTAAGCGGGGGTCGGGGGTTTGTGCCCGTGGTGGAGAGCAGAGAGCCTGTAATCAGGTGAACGTTGAGAACCGAGTGGTTCTCAAAATAAAATACCGCCCAGCCCTAGTTTTGCACTCGGTACTCGGTGACTCCGATTACACGAACGCATGCATTTGTTTTCCGTGCAATAACAAAACCCTCACTGCAAAACTAGGGCTGGGCGGTAGTTTAATGACCCGAGGTATCCCATTCTTTTTTCACCGATTCGAATGCGTTTAACTTTGCTTTGAATATGCTCTGTATCTTTTCCAGTGATTCGCGGGTTTTTGCCTCGAATCTAAGAACAAGTGTAGGTGTATTCGATGACGCTCGCACAAGCCCCCATCCATCTTCCATATAAACACGGGCACCGTTTATATCCACCACGCGGTATCCTTCGCTCTTGAATTGGCGAGTGAGCTCCTCGACAATATGATACTTTTCCTCATCGGTAGTATTCACTTGTATTGTCGGAGTTGAAACGTAGTATGGCGTACCTGCAATAAGTTCGGAAAGCTTGCGCGTTTGTAACGATAGGTACTCCAGTATTTTCAAAGAGGCAAAGAATGCATCGTCAAAACCATAGAAGTTTTCCGAGAAGAATATATGACCGCTCATCTCTCCGGCAAGCGCCGCGTTCTCTTCGTTGAGTTTTGCTTTGATGTACGAGTGGCCTGTCTTGCACATAATAGGTACGCCACCGTGCGAAGCTATATCTTCCGGTAGCGCCTCTGATACCTTCACATCAAATACTATTTTTGCTCCTGGTTTCTTAGCAAGTACATGTCGTGAGAGAAGAATCATGTAGCGGTCGGGCCATATGACCTGGCCTTTTTCATCCGTAATGCCGAGACGATCACCGTCACCGTCAAAGGCCATACCGATATCGCATTTATTCGCAATGACCTGCGTGCCTGTGTCATCCATCATCGCGAGTCCGTCGGGATTCGGAGTGTAGTTCGGGTACGTAGGATCCACATTGGTGTAGTGTTCGACGACCTCGCAACCTGCTCGGCGCAAGAGCTCGGGAGCGTAGAGCCCGGCAGTGCCATTTCCCGTATTCACAAGCACCTTGAACTTTTTCTCTATTACAACGCGCGATAGCAGATCGGCCATATATAGTTCCGAAATATCCTCGGTACGGACAGAGCCCGTTCCATCAACATAGCTTTCTTTTTCGATGATTTGATATAGCTTTTGTATTTCCTCCGTTAGAAGTGTTGTAGAAAGCCCGACGCCGAGCTTAAGGCCGTTCCATCCGACGGGATTGTGGCTTGCTGTGACAGTACATAGGCCTTTCACGTTGAAATGATGCTGAGCCCAATAACTCATAGGCGTTGTAACTATTCCGATATCGATAACGTTGATGGCGGATTCCATCAATCCTCGTAGCGCACTTTTTTTGAATGATTCGGATGTGCCGCGTGCGTCTCGAGCTAGTATGGCATCAGTTATTCCATTTTCGTGAAGTATCTTCGCAAATCCGC
>CAYPGH010000087.1:0-2880 GCA_964410475.1 uncultured Candidatus Saccharibacteria bacterium | reverse complement strand
GGATTGCGGAGTGTTTGATGAACGCGCGAAAAAATCGGCTGCCATGTGCGCGATAATTTCAGCGGCCTTGATTTGACGATGAGACATCATGTACATCACGTAACTACACGGTAGATGTAGTAAAACATTCGAGAATATCCCCCTGCGCTATTTCAAACACCGATTCTACCTGTGCACCGAACTCACTTCCTGTTTCGACACGCTCCACGTTCTGTTTGTGAGATTGGAGATTCTTGAGTTTCCCTACACCTATCGTGGTATTTCGCCGCTGGATACGTACCGAAGCATTCCGAACGATATATCCTTCGGATACGGAGCCTCCGATGACGCGGGTATTCTTTTGGCTTGAGAATTGTTTTAGTATTCGCGCGCGTCCGACGATTTCCTCCACCTCTCGTTTAGGGCGAGTTTTCCGCAGAATCTCCTCAATGCGTTCGGTCAGTTTGTATATGATGTCGAATGTCTCAATAGTGACGCCGCTCTGGCGGGCGCGTTCCTCGGCTATTCTCTCCACCCCCACATTGAATCCTATGACGTTGACGCGCGTTGGGCTCGCGGCGGCCGTTTTTACATCATTTTCCGAGATATTGCCGACTCCCGATTGCACGATGCGCACGGATGAGTGCTCGTCTCCTATTCGTGCGATTTCGTGTGCGACCGCTTCAAGGGATCCAGTCGTGTCCGCACGGATGATAATAGATAGAGCGAAGTGCCCACCTTCTTCGGTGGTCTCGACGTCGGATGTTTGCCGAGAAGCAATCCCGGGCTGTATTGGAATTGCGTCCGGTCGGGTTTTTTCTGCTTCTCGCTTGTTCTTATAACTTGAGAATGCCGAACCGACCTCTGGGAGTTCGTCGAACCCGGTGAGTCGTATGGGTTTCGAGAAATTTGCTTCGCGAATCGTAACCCCTGCATGGTCTTCCATGATGCGCACAGGGGAGACAGCGCTACCCGCGCGGACTGCCATGCCTTGCTTGAGGACCCCATTCGTGATTATGAGGGTTGCCGCAATGCCACGTTTTGTATCGCGATGCGCCTCTATTACGTATCCGGAGGCAGGAGGGACTGGGTCGCCCTTTAGTTCTCGTAATTCTGCTACAAGAAGAATGAGGTCGAGGAGCTCGTCAACGCCAGCCCCTGTTTTTGCGGATATGGCAGTCCAAGGCACGTCGCCCCCGAGCTTTTCAAGGAAGACGCCGTTTTCCATGAGGGAGGCTTTTGTGCGTTCAATGTTCGCATTGGGCATATCAATTTTATTTATTGCAACGACAAATGGAATGTCTGCGCTTTTGATGCTCGCGAGAGCTTCTAAGGTTTGTGTTTTGACACCGTCGTCCGCGGCAACGACGAGTATGGCGATGTCTGCAACATTGGCACCGCGTGCACGGATAGAACCGAATGCCGCATGACCCGGCGTGTCAATGAATGTAATCTGTTTACCCTGATGCGTTGCTTCGTACGCGGCGACGTGCTGGGTGATACCTCCTGCTTCTTTTTCGACAGTATTCGTTTTGCGTATGAAATCTAGAAGTGTCGATTTCCCATGGTCAACGTGTCCGAGGACGGCAACAATAGGAGGACGCTCTGTCAGTTGTGGGATTCTTGCGATCATAGAGTGATTGGAAGGCCATATGGCTTTTGGCTTGAATCGCGTGAATTATACGACAAAAAGACAAAAACGAAAGGTCGAGGATAAAAGTGCTAGAATCCTCGTATGTTTGATATTTTGCACCGCCGTATCTACTTGGATTACGCAAGCGCACCGCCTGTTCTTTATGAAGCAGTTCGTGCGATGTGTAGTGCAGAGAGTTTCGCGGGGAATCCTGGCGCTATCCATGGAGAAGGTGTTATGGCCAAGACTAAGCTTGAAGAAGCGCGAGCACGGATAGCTGGACTCCTCGGAATAAAAACGCGCGAGCTCGTTTTCACTTCCGGTCTTACCGAAAGCAACAATCTGGCCATTTTGGGTTTTGCGCGGAAACTGCTTTTATCAGGTAAAAAGCTCGAGGGTACCCATTGGCTCGTGAGTGCAATCGAACACGATTCGGTGTTGGAATGTTTTGCGGAAATCGAACGTCTCGGAGGAAATGTCTCTCACGCAAATCCCGACATACACGGCAGAATAATGCCGCAGGAGATCGCGCGCTTGCTTCGGAAAGAGACCGTCCTTGTTTCCGTTGGGTGGGCGAACAATGAGATCGGGACGATTCAACCACTCGCAAAAATCGCTCGCATCCTGCGCGCGCATGAAAAATCTCATGGTACATATGTCGCTTTCCATACCGATGCGGGACAATCTCCGCTTTATCTTTCGACTGTCGTGAACAGTCTTGACGTTGACTTTCTTGCGCTCGGGGCGAACAAACTATATGGACCACATGGTGTCGGCGCATTGTTCGTCGGAAACCGCATTACTGACAGGGAAGGGGTCGCCCCTATAATTCTAGGAGGCGCACAAGAAAAAAGGATGCGCGCTGGGACAGAGAGCGTTGCGCTGGCCGCCGGTTTTGTGGCGGCGTTCGAGGTAGTTGCGCGCGAGCGCGACGCGGAGGCGAAGCGCTTGCGAGAGTTGCGCAACATGCTTGCAAGCGAACTTTCGACGCGGATTCCAGATTTGATTTTGAACGGAAGTTTGGAATACGCGCTCCCGCATATGCTAAATGTTTCGATACCGAATATTTCAAGCGAGTATCTAGTACTCGCTCTTGACAGAGCGGGCATTGCAATATCTACAAAAAGTGCCTGCCGTGAAGGGGAGCAGGCATCGCATGTGGTGGTGGCATTAGGAGGCGATCCCGCCCTTTCTGGAGAAAGAGCGGGATGGCGCGCAAGAAATACCCTCCGTTTTTCTCTGGGAAGAGAGACAAAGAAGAAAAATAT
>CAYPGH010000086.1:0-2893 GCA_964410475.1 uncultured Candidatus Saccharibacteria bacterium | reverse complement strand
TCCCACACCATTACACTCATACGTGGTACGCGAACTGATACCGCGGCCATCACTATTTCATCGTCTTGAGGAGTGGGTTTGGCACACTTACTCTCGATGCGATTCGGCGGATGCTCTTTCAACGCGCTCGCGAAGTGTCGGATATGTTGAGAGAGTCACATCTGTTTGGATGAGGCGTTCGGCCTCCTCGCGCGCGGCGCGAATAAGTTTTACGTTCTTTAGAGCTTCCATACCCAGATCGGTAACACCCCACTGCTGTCTTCCATAGAGGTCGCCCGCGCCGCGCGCTTCGAGATCTGCCTCGGCAAGTTTGAATCCGTCATTTGTTTTTTCCAGAGCGCGCAAACGCTTTGCCGCCGCCGCGCCCGATGTCTCCGGCAGGAGAAAACAGAATGGCGTATGAGTGCTTCTCTGGACTCGGCCGCGCAACTGATGAAGCTGTGCCAAGCCGAAGCGCTCTGCACCCTCAATAAGGATTATGGTTGCGTTTGGGACATTCACACCAACTTCGACGACAGAAGTGGCAACGAGTATCTGTGTTTCGCCAGAAGTGAATCGGCTCATGGCGTCATCTTTCTCCTTAGGCTTCATTGCGCCGTGAAGGAGGCCTATTTCAAATTCTTGGAAGACTTCTTTTTTGAGCCGTTTCGCTTCGGTTTTTACGGACTTTGCCTGAAGTGCATTCCATTTTGAAGGATCCGGCTCTTCAATGCGCGGGCAGATTATGTAGGCTTGCCTTCCTTGGGAAAGTTCGCGTCGCACCGCTTCGTATGCAATGTCGCGCTCACCCGATTTCACAATGGCTGTTTTTACCATCACTCGTCCGGGTGGGAGTTCATCTAATAGAGAAATGTCCAAGTCACCGTATATAGTGAGGGAGAGTGTTCTCGGGATGGGAGTCGCCGTCATGCTCAAAAAGTGCGGCGACGCGTCCCCCTTGTGCGCAAGCGCGCGCCTCTGCCTTGTCCCGAACCGATGTTGTTCGTCTACGATGACATACGCGAGATGTTGGAAAGCGACCGATTTCTGTATAAGCGCGTGAGTTCCGACGATCATTGCTATTTCGCCATTTTCTACCCATTTCAGAAGTTGCGCGCGCGATATGTTTGTCGCTTCTCCACGCGAGACTTTGGAAGGGAATTTCTTGCAAACTTTGCCGGTCAAGAGTGCTATATTGATGGGAAGGTGCGAGAAGTATTCAATAAATGATTGAAAGTGTTGTCCTGCAAGTATTTCTGTCGGCGCCATATAGGCTACCTGGAGTGTTCCCGATGTGCGATTTGCTACGCTACCATCTGGCAGTCGCGCGAATTCGCCTGAGGCGAGTTTCAACGGTGGTCGCGAATTGACGACCGCGTACGCTGTCGCCGCGGCGACTAAGGTCTTTCCGCTCCCGACATCGCCCTCCAATAGTCGCGCCATCGGATGTGAGCGTCCGAAATCCGCAAGGATATCTGCGATAGCTCGTTTTTGCGCTTTAGTCGGTGGGAAGGGGATTGTTTCAAGAAAGCGCTCGGCGTGTTCCTCCGAATCGGTGATAGGGAATGATGCCTGCGCGTCGTTCTCCGCACGTTCTTGCGCGCGCGTGAGTTGGAGCGCGAATATTTCTTCGAATGCAAAACGCTTGCGGGCGGCCTCTGTCTCGCGTTGGTTTTTTGGTTTGTGCATGGCGAGAAGCGAGCGTGCCAAGTCGGGCAGATGATAGCGTTCACGCACTTCCTTGGGAATCGGATCGTCCAAGACTTGGAGCACATTACTTGCCCCGTTAGAAATAGCCCGCCCCAAGGCCCCTTCGGGGCGCGCTTGCGCGTGGGCGCGATTTCTAACGGGGCGAGCGAATACGCGTTCGAGCGCGTGATAGAACCATTTACTGGTGACGCCCCTGCTTTCAGGGTAGACCGCGAAGACGGAACTTCGAACTTCAGACTTTGGATTGTTGGTATCGGAAAAAAGCCCTTCTGTGGCCACTCCAGCGGGCATTACTTCCACTTCTGGGTTTGCAATGTAAGGTCGCTCAACGTTTCCGCCAACAGTGCCACTTATTTTCACAGTACCGGCCTTCGGTAGGTATGAGGCGATGTAAGGTTGATTGAACCACATAACCTTTACGCGGCCGGAAGTATCCTCGAACCAACCCTCTGTCACGTTGCGTTTGCTTTTCCAGAGTTTTCGTGGCTTAAGTCCCGACAGGGAGCCGATGAGCGTCACTTTAGTGCCAGGTATGAGTCGTGCCGCTTCTCCCGAGGTGCCTGCGGCCTCATATCGGGATGGAAAGTGGTAAAGGAGATTGCGGATCGTACCCAATTTTAGTCTTTTAAGGGCTGCCTTTTGTGCCGGTATAAGGCGAAAATGCCGCTCTATCAGGTCGTCTGGATGCATAGGGAGATTATACGATGAAATCATTTCTCCTTTCTCCTCAATTTTCAGCGTCCTGATTGTACACGCACACCAACATTGCCTTCGCTCACACCTACTTTTTCGGCTAGCGTTCATGCTAATTAGCCTACCTGTTCCATACCTCGATTTTTACAATACATTCTCGCGCAAAATAAAGGCAATGTTGGTGTGCGGGTTATACACAGGCACACCTTTTACATCTTGCGCGCAGAAAGAAAGCGGATAATATGTGCGTGTTCGCTATTAGAAGGCTAGCTTCATTATTATATGGCGTATCATAATGATTACGATACGGAGAGCGATTTGTTAGAGTTTTCTGCGGGCGACAGTGAGGAAGATGGGGAGGAAGGGGGAAACAATGCCCCGCCTGAGACCGACACGGAAGAAGAGAGTGAAAAGTGGGAATAATTCTTAAATTCAGTGTTTGCCCACCCTCCATGCGCGACCTAAATTTCTTGAGCGAAGCGATTAGAAATTGGAAGTACTCTTGTGGTGC
>CAYPGH010000085.1:0-2893 GCA_964410475.1 uncultured Candidatus Saccharibacteria bacterium | reverse complement strand
GAAGCACTCACCTTGAGTTCCGCTACGTTTAACGCTGTCCTAAAGACACTTCTTATGCTTTATGTTCTCTTCTTTTTCCTGCGCGACGGCGAAACACTAGGGCACTATATCATGCGACGAATTCCTCTGGGTGACCGCAAAGAGCGCGCCTTGTTTGACCGATTCGCGTCTACCACGCGCGCCATTATGAAAGGAACCGTCTTCTCCGCCGTCGCGCAGGGATTCGTGGGCGGCCTCCTCTTCTTCCTTGCGGGTATCGAAAATGCAGTATTGTGGGGTGCGGTAATGGCTTTCTTCTCAATCATACCTGCTATCGGACCTTCTCTTGTGTGGCTACCGGCCGGCCTTATTCTCCTCGCAACCGGCGCTCTCGTACCAGGAATTATAGTACTTGCAGGCGGCGCTGTCCTTATAAGTCCCATCGACAACATACTGAAACCCATTCTGGTCGGGCGCGAGATAAAAATGCCGGACGCGCTCGTACTCATTTCAATTCTCGGAGGCCTCGGCGTTTTCGGTGTCGCAGGCATCATCGTGGGACCGGTCGTCGCGGCCCTCTCTCTTGCCGTGTGGGATATGTTCGCAGAAGAATTTGAGGAAGAACTCACCACGCAGGGGTAAAGGGGAGGCGGCGTTTGACAAAGTAACCAAGAGTCAGCATAGTTACATTAGTGCCGCAACGGGAGCGGCTTTTTTGTAGTGAATCTTTTGAAGGAAAGAAAGAGGTGTGAAATGACGAGAACGCGAAGAAGGAACAGCAGGACTGTGATTCCGCTCACGCGCAAGAAAAAAGTCGCGGGGAACAGCGACCTGACGGCTATGTTTGCAGGTCTGACGCCGACTGAGCAAGCACTCTTTGCTCTCCTCGAGGGTATCGGAAAGTTCGAGGCAGCTCTGGAACCGACAAGGCACTTCCGTGCAGTGATTTTCGGCAGTGCACGCGTTAAGCCCGGAACGCTGATCTACGAAGAGACCCGCCGACTCGCTTGCGAACTTGCTCGCCACGACATTAATATCGTGACAGGCGGGGGCCCAGGCGTCATGGAAGCGGCAAACCGCGGCGCGCTTGAATGCGCGAACCGGAAGGTGCTCTCGTTTGGAATCTGCATTGAGCAGATCAACCGCAACGAGAGGCCGAATGAGTACCTTCGGCGCGCATATCGGCATCGACACTTCTGCACACGACTTCATCAATTCGCGCGCCTCGGTGCGGCCGGCGCGTTCGTGGTGATGCCGGGTGGCGTCGGAACGATGCTCGAACTCGCGCTCATCCTGCAACTACTGCAGGTCGAGCATCTACGCGACGTTCCACTAATCGCTGTCGGCGACATGTGGGAGAAGTACAAGAGGTGGGCGGTTGAGTCGATGACGTCCGGCGGCTACGCCCAGTTCGACGAAATCGAGCGCTTGACGCTCGTCCCGACCGTGGACGAAGCGCTACCCATCATCTTCTCCGCGCACGAGCGTTTCAAGATTCGTAAGGCCGGCTGACCGCGACCTCAACGACAATCAGACTCGGCTGCCTCGCAGCCGAGTCTGAACTCTTTTATGCCCGTTCTAGGTCTACGTATTTATATCTAACTCCCCTCCATTCGTGCTCCTCCTCAAACACTTTCTTGGTGAATAAGTCTTCGTACGGCGGGAAGAAAGTGTCCGCATCCCCTTCCGCGTCAATCAGTGTTAGGTAGAGTTTGTTTATAAACGGCAGTGCTTGTTCATACACCTGCGCACCGCCTCCGATATGGATTTCCTCGGAATCTAATTCTTTTGCTTTTTCAATGGCTGTCTCCAGGGTTGGCATGACGATAACATCCGGATAGCGCCATGTAGAATTTCTTGTTATCACGATGTTGGTCCTTCCGGACAAAGGACCACCCACATACCCGACAATAGATTCGAATGTCTTCCGACCCATTATGAGAGGGTGGCCTAGAGTCAGGCGTTTAAAGCGTTTTAAATCGTCCGGAATGTGCCACAGTAGCTTGCCATTTTTCCCAAGCTCTCGATTCTTCCCTATTGCGACAACTGCGCATATTCGCAGCTTTCCGATCATCTTACCCATAATTTGACTATAGCATGGTCTGCTCACCCGTTTGACACATTATCTGACACGTTACCTGACACGTTACTTGACGCTCTAAATTAATATAGAACCTCATTCCCAAATCTTAGCCGACCGTCTAAATATTGGGAGGGCGGATAAGGGCAAAAGTTTGAAATATGCTTCGTATCGCCTGCATGAGCTATAATAACCATCCATGCAATCATTCGAGGTGGAAGTGAAATCTTTGCTCGGGAGCGCCGAGCGCGCCGACGAAGTGCGGCGCGCTATGCGGAAAGCCGATCCGACGTGCGCTCTTAAATCCAAAAATAAGCAACTCAACCATTACTTTGCGGGTGGTTCGCTCGAGAAACTAGCCGAGACGATTGCGTCTTATCTTAAAGAAGAAGCGAGACAAAAGTTGGGCGACCTCGCGATGCGCGGCAAAAACTTTTCTGTTCGCACGCGGAATAAAGATGGCGAGGTTCTTGTTGTTGTGAAAGCGTCAATGGATGATACGACGAGCGAGAACGGCATCGCACGTATGGAGTTCGAAGAAAAAATGCCGATGACACTCGAGAAACTGGACTCTCTCGTCCTCTCTTCTGGATTTACATACCAGGCAAAATGGTCGCGTGAGCGGGAGGAGTATGTTTGCCGCGACACGAATGTGACGCTCGATAAAAATGCGGGTTATGGGTGGCTTGCTGAATTTGAACGCATTGTGAACGACGAGAAAGAGCTCGAGGCGGCGCGAAATGATATCCGCGCTCTCATGACAAAGCTCGATGTCGAGGAACTCCCGCAGGACCGCTTAGAGCGCATGTTTGCTTACTACAACAAGAACTGGCC
>CAYPGH010000084.1:0-2931 GCA_964410475.1 uncultured Candidatus Saccharibacteria bacterium | reverse complement strand
CAATCTTCTTCAAAACCGCCCCCTCAAATAACCGAAACGCAGGCCTTTTTTCTTTTTCGTAAATATAGCGTACGCCGAGAAGCTGTTTGCATTTGCCGCATGTAAAGCTTTTTCCGACAACATTGCTTGGTTCAATAATGCGGTCGAGGTACATGCGCTTGAGCGATCCCTGGCCATCTTTTTGATATAAAGCCACGATGTTACCACATCGCTCGCAGCTTACCTGGAGTAAACGCGAGTAACCACCTCTTGCCCGTCGGTATTTGTCTTTTTTGAACTTAATGTTTGTTGCCATAAAGTAAAAAGTTGCTGTCTGCCTCACTGAATATTAATAACACAATAGACACAAAAGAAAAAGGGCCCCGATGAGAATCGGGGCCCTTGCTATTGGCGTTCACCAATGGCAGTAAGGTACATGTCGTAAATCTTTTCTGCGGTTTTTCGAGCTTCTTGCTCCGGGTTGACCACACGATAGTTCACTATGTCGTGGTATGTCCCTGCATAATATCCTTGAAGCTCATTTACACCCGCCTCATAGCGTGCCCTGTCGAGGTCTCGACCATCAGCAAGGTGACGTTCGAGCGTTGCGAAGTCGGGCGGCACAATATAAACAGTGAATGTTCTGCCGGAAAACGCCTCCAACATAACTTTAATGTTCTGAACCGGCCAATCCAGTAGCGGAAAACTGCCCTCCCGAAATGCCTTTTCGATCGGCTCCATGGGGGTAGCGTAGCGAATACCGTAAAGCCGGTTCACCGCAAGAAACTTTCCTTGCCGTTCCATCTCATCGAGCTCTGCATCGTTCACGGGAACCTTGTCCGTTTCCCCCGGTCGTAGCGCGCGCGTCATGAGTGGAGAGATGTAAGTGAAACGGCTATCCATAAGCCGGAGTTCTTTCATGATAGCCGATTTTCCCACACCCGAGGGACCCAGTAGGAGCAGAAACTTTTGGCTGGATACTCCTCTCGCCATGTTGAGATCGGCCTTCATGGAGACCACAGCTCGCACGACTTTATCGCGCCAGTCGGGATCGTCCTTAGCATAAGGGTAAAGGATGCCTCGGGAGGAATTCACAAACACCCCTTGCCTATGCGAGTCCAACAACTCCCCAAGATGGCGAGTTGTGCCCCCTTGCGCGCCGTAGCCTGCAAAAAGTATTAGCATGTCATCCGGAATCATCCTTCTAACAAATGACAAATCTTCGTCCGCTGTTGAAGCGATGACCGGAATGAGATTCTTTGCCACATTCCACCGCGCAACCATCGTTTCGAGAATGTGAACCCACAGCTTGCGCCCCGTGCCAAACACTGGAATGTCTTGCACGATGGCCGCCCCTAGATTACTGGTTTTTACGGTCACAATCGCCGCCTTATTAGGAAGGTTCCCGAACGGCTCGAGAACGTCGTCTCCAAGATATGGATTCACGACAACCCCGTCCGCGCCGAGTTCATCGAAGATGTTCTTGAGATACACGGCCATCGTGTTTTCCACTTCCCCAATTTTCGCGTCCACAAACACCGGAAGATATGGGTAGCGCTTTTGGCTATAGCTGATGGTTTCTTTTAGAAGCTCATGGCCGCCCCGATAAACGTCGAAGAACGCTTTCTGCGCTTTGTAGGCGCATATATGCGTATTGGTAAGATCTATGACCTCCCTGAGGAAATCGTAAACTCGCTCTTCCTCGCTCGTCTTGCCGCTCACATGACTCGGCATCTTGCTGTAATCAGGGTCAAGACCACAGCAAGCCAAACTATTGTTGCGGCTCATCGCCTCCCGAAGGAGGCGGAGCGCTTGTCGTATCTTCATATTGGTCTCCCTCCTTTGGTTTGGGGACAAGGTCAATGTGTCCGAGATGGTTTTGTTTCGCCTGAAGATGCTCTTTCGTGTGCTCGGTCGGCGGAATCACCACGGGCGTGAAGTCGGCAACGATGTAGCCGTTTTCCGCGAAGACCCCTGCCTTATGCGGGTTATTCGTCGCAAGGTTTATATGCATCGTCATCGGAATTTCAAAAAATTTCAAAATCCCTATAACACCCCCGTAGGTCCGTATGTCGATAACGCCGTTGGGCGCAATGGCATGCGCCGCCTCAACCGTATTCAGCCGAAGCTGCGCTTGGAGCCGAAGGGTTGCGAGCTTAAAGGGCAACCGCAACCCTCTTCCGTCTTGAAAAGGAATGTTGACGATAATCCCCTCACCCCGCGCCGCGATAGTTTCCATAGCAAACTTGAGTTGCTCGCGACATTCGCACGTTCGGTCGCCAAACACCTGTCCCGTTTCACAACCCGAGTCTATTCTCATAAGGAGAAGTTCCGGATTCCTGAAAACGGGCGCAAAGTCGTCCGTCATCTCACCGTAGAAAAGCACCGAGTATTTTCCCCACTGGTCACCGACATTAAAATCGAATTGGTGAAATCTTCCGTAGTCCGTGAGAATAATCCCCACGCCACGGCGTGTAACGATGAACCATTGCGTCTGGCCACCTTCAACAACACTAACCTGCCTACCGAGAGGAATCATGCTTCTCTTCGCCTGCTCGACATAACGAGCAACTTCTTCGGAGGATCGTCCGGTCCTCCTGCCAATCTCCTCAAAGTTGAGTTCCATCAGAAACCTCCTTTCAACCGTTTCTTGGTGTATGCTCCTTTTCTGAGGTGAAATGCGAGTCTGTCATCCAGATATCGCATTGGCGTCCCGATAACGGAACCACATTGGGAACACACGAGATTTGTCATACTCCGCGGTTGCGTGATTTTGGGATCTTCTTGAAGTCTTTTGAGTTCTAGTGGGGCAAAAATTCGGTTAAGGTAACAGCGTAAAAGCTGACCCGGGCCGTCCTTTTGATACCTCAGAACCCATGCACCGCATTGAGCGCAATGAATATCCAGCATGTGTGCCTTACCGCCACGAACTCGTAGATATTTGTCCTTTTT
>CAYPGH010000083.1:0-2990 GCA_964410475.1 uncultured Candidatus Saccharibacteria bacterium | reverse complement strand
GCGATGACGCGGGAGGTCGGAGCAAAACATGATTCCATATTCCTTTTTCCCGCGCGCCAGTACGTAACGCCAAAAGACGTTGTCGAAGCGGCGCTCGCGGACATCAAGCAGGAACTCGAAGGACGACTAAAAACCCTCGATTCGGAGGGGAAGATTTTGGAAGCGGAGCGTCTGAAGCGAAGAACGCGCCAGGACACAACAATGATCCGCGAGTTTGGTTATTGCAATGGTATAGAAAATTACTCGCGCCATTTCGACAGAAGAAAGCCAGGAGAACCGCCGTATACGCTCCTTAGTTACTTTCCGAAGGATTTCTTGACCATAATAGATGAATCGCATGTGACAATCCCGCAGATAGGTGGCATGTATGCGGGCGACCGAGCGCGGAAGAATACGCTAGTGGAGCACGGTTTTCGTCTACCTTCAGCAATCGACAATCGCCCGCTCATGTTCGACGAATTTTTAGCGCGTACGGGACAGACGGTATATACGTCTGCAACACCGGCTCAATATGAGCTCGGAAAGAGCGGTACACCAATTCAGCAGGTAATTCGTCCAACCGGGCTCGTGGACCCGCAAATAGTTGTTCGCCCGATTGTTTCGAGTGCCGACTATGCTGGGCAGGTGAAAGACTTCATCGCGGAGGCTGAGGGTGTAACAAAGCGAGGCGTGCGTTCGATGGTGACTGTCTTGACGAAAAAAATGGCAGAGGACCTAACGCAATTTTTCGTCGAGCGCGGTGTGAAAGCGCGCTACATTCACAGCGACATAAAAACAATCGAGCGCATAGAGATACTCACTGATTTTCGCAAAGGAAAATTTGACGTGCTCGTCGGCGTGAACCTTCTTCGCGAGGGCTTAGATTTGCCGGAAGTAGAGCTCATCGGGATTTTGGACGCCGACAAGGAGGGCTTCTTGCGTTCAGATACATCGCTTATACAAACAATCGGACGAGCGGCACGCAACGTTCACGGCCGCGTTATTTTGTATGCCGACAGGATGACGGGCTCCCTTGAACGCGCAATGGGTGAAACGAACCGTCGTCATGATATCCAACTTGCGTACAACAAAAAGCACAAGATAACGCCGAAAACCATCGTAAAACGTATTCACGACATCATGGGAGACATCGAGCGTTCTCGTAAGAGAGCGATAACGGAGCTTGTAAAGTTGGACGTCTCGGCGTATGGCGGTGACAATGTGAAGCTCATCAAAGAAAAACGCCGCCAGATGCATGACGCCGCTGACAGACTGGATTTCGAGACGGCCGCATTGATACGAGATGAGATAGCGACACTCGAAGGCCGGAAGAAATAATATGTTCTGCAATGTTCAGCAAAAGAGTCGAATCCAGCCCCAGTTTTGCAAGGTGAGTTTTATTAGGGAAAGAAGTCGAAGGCATGCCTTTGACCGCTCGAATTTACCTGTATTGCGATGCAAAACTGGGGCTGGAGAGACGGCCGCGCTTATTCGTGATGAAATTAGGACACTGGAACAAAAGAAGTGATTTTTGTATGGAAGAACAAAAACCGTATTCGGACAGGGATTTAAAAAGAGCAAAAGACTCTATCGATCATGCGAAGGGGTACAAAGATGTTGGTTTGGAAGCACTCGTAGAAGGTCTCAACCTTTCTCCAACCGAAGTCGAAGATTTTCGGGGCAAGAGAATATTAGATTTGGGAGCGGGAGCGCATTTACAATTTGCACGAGGTCTTGAAAAGGCAGGTATAAACGCAGATGTAGTTTCTCTTTCCCCCGCTTTTGCTGATAAGTATTGGAGGGAAGCAATGAAAGGCAGAAAAGAATCAGATATGTTAGTTGCAGCTATGGGTGAGCAGTTACCGTTTGCAGATGAGTCATTTGATAGGATAGTCAGTGATGACGTATTGGAGCATCTTCACACGCATAAGCGCTACATCCTTTTCCTGAAAGAGGTTGTCCGGGTGTTGGCTCCTAAGGGTTTAGCATATTTAGGTCCTGCAGCGGAAATTAGTGGAGAATACGCAGCTAACGTGATTGCAAAACCAGAACTTGAGAAATTATTGGACCATCAAGCAACTGCTACATGGCGACTATCTCATAAAATCCTTAAATATTTCACTCTTATTTTAGAAAAGAACGCGCATGTTGAAGATTAAAGAAAACATACCGCTCGCCCCTTTGACCACCTTCAAAATAGGCGGGGAGGCAAAATATTTTGTCGAGGTAAGCAATGAGAGAGAGGTCAAAGAAGCAATTCAGTGGGCGAGAGAAAAAAGCACACCGTTCGTCATTCTTGCCGGAGGCAGTAACGTGCTTATACCTGACAAAGGATTAGACGCACTCGTTATACGAGTAGTGGGAGATGATCACAAAATAGAGGGGAATCTGCTCGAGGCGAATCCCGGCTGTAATCTGCTTTCGCTCATTCTCGCTCTTGGCGAGAAAGGGCTCGGCAGATGGGAAAAGTTGGCGGGTATTCCGGGTTCAATCGGTGGAGCTGTCAGAGGAAATGCAGGAGCTTTTGGTTCGGAGATAAAAGATTTTCTTGAGCGTGTTCGGGCATTTAATATTGAAACGGGTGAAGAGCGTGAGTTTGGGAATGCAGAGTGTGAATTCGCGTACCGCGACAGTTTCTTCAAGAAAAATCCCGAGTGGATCGTCACGCGTGTCTTTATCAGATTGCAGACTATCGATGGATCAGAGAGTAAGAGATTAGCAGATGAGACCGTTGCCGAACGGGAGAGGCGGCATATTCAGAACGTTCGCGCGGCGGGCTCGTTCTTTATGAATCCTGTCGCACCGCCGGAAGTCGTCCTTATGTTCGAGAAGGAGAAGCAGGTGAAGTCTCGTGGTGGCCGCGTGTCAGCAGGCTGGATTATTGAAAAGTCCGGTATGAAAGGTGCCTCGGTAGGATATGCACAAGCATCGCTTCAGCACCCTAACTACATCGTAAATAACGGCAATGCCACTGCATCCGATGTTCTCGCGCTTGCGGACAATATAAAGAG
>CAYPGH010000082.1:0-3001 GCA_964410475.1 uncultured Candidatus Saccharibacteria bacterium | reverse complement strand
GCCACCCTCCTCGCCTTCTCGCGCTGCGTCCTCGCTCCCGACAGAGAGATTCGCAGCAACAAGCATGCCCTGGCTTTCGACTCCACGAAGCATTCTTGGTGCGAGATTAAAAACATAAGGAAACTGGCGACCAACAAGTTCTTCTGGTTTTTTCCATTCAGCAATACCTGAAACAATGGTGCGTATATTCCGCTTGCCTAACCCGTCCGTCTCCAGAGGAGGTTCTAGGCCGAAATCAACCGTGCACTTGATGAGCTTGTCCGTATTCGGAACTAACTCTGCTGCAATAACTGTGCCGATTCGAATATCGAGCTTTGCAAAATCTTCGTATGTTATTTCTTCCATGGATCAATTGTGCATTATGTACCTCGCATCTCAATAAATCTCTGCAGGATGACCGCTGCCTCGGCGGCATTGCTCTTTACTCCTTTCGGAGCAAAACGCGTGGACTCTCGAGAACTCCATGCCTCTGATGCCGACAGGACCTCAAGACCAGTTCTTTCGGAAAGCTCGTGCGCAAATAATTCCGATTCCGCTGTCACGGGATTCTCAGCGCCTGAAAATGCCCTCGTGTCCCCTATAACGATGGCATCAACTCCTTCTTCTTTTACCATCGTAGCGATCCGCGAAATAATATCTTCATCGTTCGCCATGGCAACTCGCGGGAACGCGATAGTGCCCTCTTCGTTCGAGACAGCTAACCCTAAGTTCTTCACACCGTAATCAATGCCCAGATATTTCATATTAAAATTCGTATTCCTTATCAAGAATCATCTCAAGAAACTGAATGCCACGTGGCTCCAGTATGGCAGTGAGCGCTTTATTAATAGAATCATGCGAGAGGAATATCTCATTAAAGAGTCCGTCGTGAACGGGGAAACACAGTTTGGGTTTCTGTTCGAGCGCGTATTCTATTGCTTCAGAGAGCTTCATCCATGAGCCCGCAACGGGAAGAGCGAGGATCTCTGGGTTTCTGCCTATATCAGTAAACGCATCACCTGGGTACCAGAAACGTTCCGCTATGAAGTAACCGGTGTTCTGCACAATAGGCAATGATGGGTGGAGAACTGCGTGTAATTCTCCGATACCTTCAATAGTCACTCTTTTTTCCTGCATTGTCTGTCCGTTGCCAACCACCTGATGCGCAATGCCTTTGCCGGAAAGCAATGCTCCAACACCTGGGTTGCAAAGTACTTTTACATTCGGATTACTCGACATAATCCGCTTGAGTGAATCCAGGTGGTAGTGATCAGAATGCTCGTGTGTGAAAATAACAACGTCAATATTCTTCAACTCCTTGTACTTCTCAACTATGTACGCTCCAGGGTCGGTGAGTAACCGCACCCCACCTTCTTCGATGAGAAGACAGCAATGATCAATTTTCGTTATCTTCATATCGCTTTTTCTACACTAATAAAGTTCATAGAGAAAATGGAGTGACGTGCATATTGTAGTGAATTAATCCCGCAATATGGCGCATGTAAAAGGACGAGGCTCATAAGTAGATTATACCGTCATCCCCTTCAATTTCGACGTCTTGAATATTTCAGGACGGAACGGTTTGAGACGCACGACGCGCGTATTTAAACCAACCCTTTTTAACTCATTCTCCAGGTTTTCAACGTACTCGCCGCTCTGGTCGTACCCGAGCGCGATTACATCAGGATTGTGTGCAATGATGTGCTCTATATAGCCAGATTCGTCTCCGAGAACTACTTTGTCTGCGAGAGGGTGCGCCGCGATAAATGCCAATCGCTTATCCTCGCTGTGGCGTGGGCGAGCTCCTTTCGCGCGAGCCGCAGACATATCACGCGCAACCGAAATAATAAGACAGGGTTCAGAAACAAGCGCGCGAGCTTGCCGGAAAAAATCCTCATGCCCTTCGTGGAGCATATCGAATGTGCCGAAAATCATCACGTTCTTCATGCGTGTTTCTTGAAATACTCCCACACTTTCGCAACATCATCGTCTATTGCGAAGCGAAGTGCCGTATCAGTTTTAAATTTCATACTTCGACGTATTCTCTCATAGAGCTCAATGGTGATCGTCTCTCCGTACAATGTGCGTGGAGAAAAATCCAGTAAATATGCCTCCAGAATCCCTCGCTCTGGGTCGGCAAATGCCGCCGCGACATGTTCGTTGTTCCCCACCTTCACGCACGCCGCATACACCCCCGATAGCGACGTGTCCTCAAGTGAAATGTTCACAGTGGGAAAGCCCAATGCCGCGGCCCGCTTCGCTCCTTCGTGAACAATTCCGATATACTTTTGCATATGCGGAGGGGGTGGGACTCGAACCCACAAGCCCTTTCGGGCGCTAGTTTTCAAGACTAGTTCCTTACCATTCGGAGCACCCCTCCGTTATACCTACTATCATTGAGCCAGCTATTCTCCAAATAGTGCTCTTCTGCATGACAGTTAGGACAAATCAATTCCAGATTTTCGAGTTCATTATTATTTGTGTTTCTATCCTTGTGATGCGCTTGTAAAATCTCACGTTTATTATACCTGCATCTTTCACAGCGAGCTCCTCGTTGATTGAGCAGTCTTACTTTCAGACTTCTCTGATTCTTAACCTTATCTTTCCTGGGACCATTGAGCTTATATTTCATTCCAGCCCTATGCCTGTTCGCACAAGCTCTATTACAGGTCTTCTTATTTACACTGGCAAGAATCATTGTTCCACAGACAATACAGGGTTTTTCCTTCCGACAAGTTAGACCATAACAAACTGAGCTACAAAAAACTCTGCCTAAACTTTTTTGAATCTCAGCAGGTCTTCTGTAAACAGGCTTAGCGCAAATCAGACATTTGGCATTAGGATTTCTTTTGTACTCAGCCACTAGTCCAGTATACCAAACGAGCTTGGATGTGCACAGACATTCATTGGGATGTCGAGCACTCAGCTTTACAATGAAAGTGACATGGAAAGCTATTTTCTCCGTAGCGTAAATTGGCTCATTCCGACTCTACAGGGCGTTTACCCTGCGGGTCGGAATACA
>CAYPGH010000081.1:0-3036 GCA_964410475.1 uncultured Candidatus Saccharibacteria bacterium | reverse complement strand
GCACTGCTTCCCCTGCCTATATACAGTACTTCAAACTCCGTACATCATACGTTATACTTGTCTCATGTCCGGTTACTATGGCGATTCCATTTTTTGGGTTGAGGTTGACCGTATCAAGCCCAATCCTTTCCAGCCGCGTAAGAACTTCGACGAAACCTCTCTAGCGTCTCTGGCAGAGTCTATTCGCCAATATGGTGTTCTTCAGCCGCTTACCGTCACACGCAAGGAAATAGAACGTCCAGGCGAGGGAATACTGGTCGAATACGAGCTTATTGCGGGGGAAAGGCGTCTGCGTGCCGCAAAACTTGCCGGTGTTGCATCGGTTCCGGTTGTTATCAGGAACGGCGAGGATGACGATAGGATGAAGCTAGAGATCGCCATTATCGAGAATCTTCAGCGTGAAGATCTGAATCCTATAGATCGCGCGAAGGCGTTCAATCGTCTCTACAAGGAATTCGGTCTTAAACATACGGAGATAGGGAAGCGTGTGGGAAAAAGCCGAGAGTACGTTTCAAACACTCTGCGCATTCTTTCACTTCCTGAAAACATGCAGGTGGCACTTGCAGAAGGAAATATTAGCGAAGGGCATACTCGCCCTCTTCTCATGCTCATGGATCGCACTGAGGAGCAGAAAGCGCTTTTTCAAGAGATACTCACGCGCAAACTCACGGTTAGAGATTCAGAACAGGTCGCTCGTCGCATTGCAACAGAGCGCGCGCGTAAACCAGATCTCACGCCGGAATTGTTGCTCTTGGAGCGCGAACTGACGGACACATTGGGGACGCGCGTGCGCATAGAAAAAAAAGATCAGGGCGGAAAGGTGCTGATAGATTTCTTCTCGGTGGACGATCTGGCCCATATTCGTGCGTTACTTTCTCGTGAGCAGAAACCAAAAGAGGTGAGAGACGATGTTCCCTCCGATGTTCCCTCCAAGGTTCTCGCAGAACCAGCGCCAGCGCCAATGCCAGAAGAAACAGAGGTCTCGGATACAGAAGTTCAATCGCTGACCGAGAAAGAAAAAACATCCGAAGACGACATGTACTCTGTACGCAACTTTAGCGTTTGAGCTGGCCCTTTTTTCTTTCTTTGCGCAGAATACCCTGCAACTTCGTTACTGTGATGAATGCACAAAAAACAGGAGGTCGGGGAATCGCATTCGGTTCCTCGTGTTCGAGTCCATCCGCGCCAGCTTATGCTCTAAGTCAGGTGACTGAGGTGCGTCTATATTTTTCAGCATATTTTCGCCGCTCGGTTCGAGTCCAAGAAACGTCCGGGTCTTGGACTCGAAGGCTTTTCTTGACGCACCTTTGTTTGCGCGCTACTGTCAATATAATTATTCTTCATGCTCTACTCATATGAGTCGCTCCGCCACCACTTCTATTAATACTCTTACACTGGCTTTTTCAGTCTTTTTATCGGTTTCTTTAGCCCCGATGATCGCATCTGCACAAAGCGTCCCGGCGACAGGATATTGCAGTTCGTATCAGGGTATATCGGGGCTTTCTGGCGCCGCTGTGAGCGCGCAGGGGGAAGATTGCGAGCTCAAAGTGGAAAGTAAGAACAAAACGCTCTCCGTTCGCGTTCAGATGAGCGACTTCACCGCTGACCCTGCGGGAGCTGAAGCAAAATATGCCGCATACGAGAGAGGAGCCGGAGTATTTACTGTTGCCTGTGATGGCGCAGATCATCCGTGCGATTTGAAGACGCAAGAGTCTGGTTCTCTTATCACGAATATCGTCACGTACAGTATCCCCGACGAGGATGACGGCTCCATCTTTTTCAACTGGGGAGCAGGGGAGCTGGTCTCTGCGGTTGACCAGTATCGTGGGCACGTGTATTCCGTGTTTGTCATGCAGGGCGACTCCGACGGCAAGGTAGACAACTCCGGCATACACACTGCCGTTATTGCAAAGACAAAAGAGATCATTGATGCGCGTGCAACCGAGGATCCCGATGCAACATCTTCTGAAGCGGCAGATACTTCGAACGGAAAGAAAGCAACGTCGAAAGATAACACAGAAGACAAAGGAGAAGATTCGGCTGATGAAACTGAAGAGGAAAATACAAAAACGCTCAAAGTGCTTGCTATAAGCGAAGGCGTCGAGATACGCAGGGAAGGCGGCGGCTGGGAGGACGCAACGGCGAGCATGCGACTCGAGGATGGCGACGAAATCTCAACGGGACCTGATTCCACTATTACATTGCAGTTCCCCGATGGGACCATCATGCAAGTCAGCGAACTTACGGAGGTGCGTGTCGGTTTTCTTCTCTCTGAAGGGAATGCGGTACGGGCTGCATTACAGCTTAAGATCGGCAAGGTCGCCGCGAAAGTAAATCCAAAAAAGACGTCATTTACCGACTTTACCATCAAGTCGCCCATCGCGACTGCTTCCGTGCGTGGCACGACCTTTGGCGCTATCTACCACTCCAATACTGGTATGCGCGTGATGGTTGCAGAGGGTAGCGTAGAAGTAACTGCAAATGACGGCACCTCGCAAACAGTGAACGCCGGATACGATGTTCGGGTACAAGAAGATGGGTTTGGAGAGCAGTATCCGTTTGACGGAGTGCTTTTTGAGGGTGAGGCGGTAGCACTCGTTGCCGAGAGCGAAGCTGGTGGCACTGGGACGAATGGTACAGGAGGTCTTAATACAATACTCCTGATACTCTTTGGAGTTCTCGTTGCAGGCGTCGCGCTTTTCATTCTCATGCGTCGGCGCTAGGCCGACTGAGGCGCTTCAATCTGATACACTGAAATCGCTCAAAGAACCCTTACAAGGTCTCAGGGTGTGGGGTTCACAACCGAGCCAGTCAGCCTCTCAAGCCTCCTCGGCATACTTGCCGCCGAGTTGCAGTCTTTGCAAAAAGAGAACTAGAGTGTGCACTCAACGAACAAAAGCCACTCGTATAAAGGGCATGTTCACTCGCTAACACACCCTCACCCCTATCCCCACCCATCGGGCTCATACGCGCAAATTTCATGTGACCCCAGCTGTCTTGGAAATCCACTTCGCTGGCTAACTCTTTTTTTGCTGG
>CAYPGH010000080.1:0-3102 GCA_964410475.1 uncultured Candidatus Saccharibacteria bacterium | reverse complement strand
ATGTGTGTAACATTCCGGCGAACACCATTTCCGTGCCGATAAGAACAACTAAAATAGTGAGCGCAAGTACGAATCTCTGCCACTCGAATGCGATGATAAGCATTCCAAGAGAGTAGACAAAGAAGACGCTCGTAATTACTAAAAGACTGGAGTTTATGAATAGGACGGTATCCCAAAAATACTTCATGCGGAAATTATACCTTAACGCGTGGAAATCGAATATTGAGTGGATGCGGGTAACCTGCTATCGTGAGCCAGTCTGCTCGCCTCTACCAGCCCACCTGCCTGTTTAGTTGGGATTCTGGTGAAGCGAGTTGAGAGTAATGCCGGCGTAGCTCAGGTAGTTAGAGCATGGGACTCATAAACCCAAGGTCGCAGGTGCAAGTCCTGCCGCCGGCACCAGCAAAAACATGTTTGCTATCCACATGTATACTGGATAGAGTAATATAATGTCACGGTATAATTATATGGATGCCGATTCCTCGGACACTCAATCAAGATTTTTTTAAAAAGTGGAATCGCGAAATGGCGTATGTTCTTGGATTTTTTGCAGCGGATGGAAACATGATCCGAAATAATCGAGGAGCGCACTTCATAGCATTTTACAACTGTGAACTCTCAATACTTCGCTTTGTGCGTATGTCGCTTGGCTCTAGTCACAAAATTGCAAAACGAAAATTGAAGCCAAAGCACACTCAATGTTATCAATTGCAAATTGGCAGTAAGGAGATCTTCAAGGACCTTCTTACTCTTGGCATGAGTCCGGCTAAGAGCAAAATTATTTTATTTCCAAAAATTCCAAATCGCTACGTCTCAGATTTTATACGAGGGTATTTTGATGGGGATGGCTGCGTGTATTTAAGACATCTGAAGTTTGCAGACCGCAAACGTAAGCGTTGGATTTTTTTAACCCTTTTTACTTCTGGATCTAAGTTATTTTTAGAACAATTACATGTAGTTCTTAAAAAGCACGGGATTCAAGGCGGATGTATTCGAATTAAAAAAAGGGGTTTTGATCTCTCTTTAAGTATGCGCGACAGTCTTGCCTTGTTTCATTTGATGTATGATACTAGGACTACTACAGGATTGTTTTTGCCCAGAAAATATAGTATTTTTCGAAAGGCGATAAAGATCCTGTATCCAGACGCGGCCGTGGTGTAGCCTGGCTTAACACAATCCCCTGTCACGGGATAGATCGAGGGTTCAAATCCCTTCGGCCGCGCATCAGCAAAACAGACCGGCTTTTTGCCGGTCTGTTTTGCTGAATGAGTTGACCGGATTTGAACAGGAAAGGGGCCGGGGAAACTTTTGTTTTATAACAAGCCCCCGCGGAGGAAGGATTGGGAAACCGAGAGGTTTCCCAGACGGGGGTCGGGGGCTTGTGTCCGTGGTGGAAGGAATGGGAAAACCGAGGGTTTCCCAGAAGTTCTTATTCCATCGGCCGCGCAAAAGTAATCGCCGTATCCACAAGGAGGTAAGGGGGGTAGCGTCTTCGGTGTTATCATAAATTGTATGGAGGTAGATTTGATAAGTTGGTTGGAGCAGGTAGCACAAAGCCGATGGACATGGGCATTTAGTCTTCTCGTCGCGGCCTCCTTTTGGTGGTATTACATCCGGCACGCAAAAAACGTCATTACCGACCAAGAAGTACGGAAACCGAAAGCGCTTTTCAGAAATTTTGTCGTCGGCCAGCCGTTTCAGCTCCTCATCATTCTCATCGTTTTAATTGCCATTCTTGCCCTCATTTTTTGGGCGTTGGATATGCAGTTGCCGGACGTGTCTTTGACTGATTGAAGCGGCCGCGTTCCAACACAAGTGCAATGGTAGAATTCCTCAATGCGCACTTCACGCGAGATATACGAAAAGTACAACATAATGCCCGCACTCCAGCTACACCAACTGCGCGTGGCGGCAGTGGGGAAACTCATCTGTGACAATGTCACAAAACCGATCAATGAGCGTGATGTTATCCTCGCATGCCTTTTCCACGACATGGGAAACATAGTCAAATTCGATCTCACATATTTTCCGGAATTTTCAGAGCCAAAAGGAATTCAGTATTGGAAAGGCGTACAGGAAGAATATATTGCAAAATATGGCTCTGATCAGCATGGTGCGAACGAAGCAATAGCGAAAGAGCTTGGCCTACCGGAGAAATCGATAACATACATAAAGAACATTCGGTTTTCAGAAATAACATCGGCCCTGACTGACACATCGCTTGAGCGAAAGATATGCCAGTATGCCGATTTACGCGTCGGTCCTCATGGAGTTCTCTCCATGAACGAAAGAATAGCCGAGGGGCGGGCAAGGTATTCTAAGGGGCGGGGTCCTGAGAGCATGGCTGTTTTGGCGGAAGAAATATTCAATGCGCTTCTGTGCGATGCCAGGGAATTAGAAGCGCAGATATTCGCAAACGTGAAAATAGAACCCACCGACATCACCGATGATGCGATTAAGGGCGATATGGAGGATATGTGGGACTACTCCGTTCTGTAAATCTGGACCGAAAACCTTTTGGGTTCGTGCAAGCTTTGTAGTATCCTTCGGATGGCGCCAGTTTTTATGCGCCGATGTAGCTCAGTTGGTAGAGCACGTTCTTGGTAGGGCGTAATCCTTGCCCATTCGCGCGGCAACGCACGTATGAATCCCGAATAACGGTTAATACCCTTTTCTAGGGGCAAGACCGTGGCGCCAAGCGCCCGAACGACTGACAAGGGTCTCCTCCTTTGGCGGAGAAAGATACAGTCTAGCCCTCCGATACTAGATGAAGATAAACGGAGGTGAAAGCGAAGAACGAGGTCTCCGGTTCAATCCCGGACATCGGCTCAAATGAAGAAGTTACCGTCAAAAATGCACGCGATAGTGTTGCCGTTCCTGCTCAGCATGATAATGACGCTGATCGTGAGCGCCATCTCAACTGTGCACGCGCTCGGTCTTAGCGGTATTTTTCGGGTCTGGCTCGAGTCGTGGCTCTTCTCATGGGTGATCGCATTTCCAACATTACTCGTTGTATTACCGTTTGTCAGAAAATTGGTCCGGCTCGTAGTTGAGGAATAATCCTTACGTCGGCTAATATAAATTGGAAATCAAACGTTTTTT
>CAYPGH010000079.1:0-3156 GCA_964410475.1 uncultured Candidatus Saccharibacteria bacterium | reverse complement strand
ACGTGGTTTTCTTCCGGATTGTGGACGTTTTCGACTCTCGGCTGGCCTCAAGAAACGGCGGACCTAAAGACCTATCACCCCACCTCTGTACTCGAGACCGGCTACGACATTATATTTTTCTGGGTCGCGCGCATGATACTCATGTCGGGGTTTTTCCTAGGCGAAGTACCTTTCCGTCGGGTATATCTCCACGGACTCGTGCGCGATGCAAAAGGCAGAAAAATGTCCAAAAGCTTAGGCAACATTATCGATCCCTTAGACATGATAGAAAAATACGGAGCGGATGCGACGCGTCTTTCCCTAATCATAGGCGCGGCGCCCGGAAACGACCTGAAGCTTTTCGAGGATCGCGTGCGCGGATACAAACATTTTGCAAATAAAATTTGGAACATTGCTCGCTTCGTTCTCGAGAACAGTGATTATCCCGCAGGAGAGATGTCGGATAGCGATGCTGGTATCGTCAAATCGGCGGAAGGTGTCGCGGCCATCGTTTCTGATAATCTCGATAATTTCCGGCTAGATTTCGCAGCGGATGCAGTTTATCACTTCACATGGGACAATTTCGCCGCGAAAGTATTGGAAGACTCTAAAATCATATTCCGCGGTGATGACGAGGACGCAAAAAGTTCGAGAGCCCGTATGCTCAATGAAGCGTTAGTGATACTGCTCAAGCTTCTTCATCCTTTCATGCCGTTCGTCACGGAAGCAATATGGAAAGAGCTCCCCCACAAAAACCTGCCTGCCGGCAGGCAGGGACCAGACCTTTTGATGGTCGCCTCTTGGCCGAAAATATGATTGAAGTCATTCCTCTGTCACTCAACATGAATTTACAACTTCAAGCGAGGAGACACTGCCTTGCGAAGGTGTCTCGCAGGCCGACGGGCCGAGAGGCAGCGCTGCGCCACCAGGCGCAGACAGCGACCCAAAGAAGGCAGTGTTTACGAGCGGCCCTTTATGAGTGAACCAACCACACTTCTTATAGCAGTCGCAGGAGGTGTATTCCCTGCCCTGGCATGGCTTTGGTTTTGGCTGCGAGAGGATAAGCGAAACCCGGAACCGCGGCGTATCATCGCGCTCGCCTTTCTCGTCGGAATGGTTACCGTCGGCGTAGTCATTCCCATACAACAGGCAGTCGCCGTCTTCCTAACAAGTACGACCGTCGTGTTCATCGCTTGGTCTATTATCGAAGAAATAATGAAGTACGTTGCCGCTCGCATCACCGTCTTGCGAAGCCGTGAAAATGATGAACCGATAGACTCTGTCATGTATATGGTCGCAGTCGCGCTCGGTTTTGCTGCCGCCGAGAATGCACTTTTCCTTCTCTCGCCACTTTCAGGACATGGCATTCTGGAAACCTTGATGACGGGAAATCTCCGCTTCGTGGGCGCGATGCTTCTTCATGTCTTATCTTCAGCTGTTATCGGCGTTGCGCTTGCGCTCTCTTTTTACAAGTCGAAACGTTCGAAGCGCCTCTATGCGCTCTGTGGAGTTATCCTCGCCGCCCTTTTGCATGGTCTCTTCAACTTCCTTATACTCAATACGGCAGAGGAGCATCTTCTGCGAACGTTCGGACTAGTGTGGCTTGGACTTATTGTGCTTCTGGCCGTGCTAGAATATGTTAAGCGCATTCATCCTGTTGTAAGACGACACTTTTCAAAATAATTTATGGCCAAAAAGAAATCCTTTTTCTCGCGACTCGTCGGTAATGACGATCCGTATGAAAACTACTTCGACGACCCGAGTGCTACGAAAGCCATTTTCGAGGGCGAAGGCTTAGAGCGACATGCGCACATAAGACCGCGTAGTGAAAACTCCGAAACCGAGGATGATCCGTCGGGAGAACTCGCGGTGGACGTATACCAAACCCCAGACGCCATTGTCGTAAAAGCTCTCATTGCTGGCGTGCAACCCAACTCTATTGATATTTCCCTCACCCGCGAAATTCTCACCATAAGCGGTTCGCGACAAGATGAACGCGAAGTGGATGAGGAACACTACTTCCAACGCGAGCTTTATTGGGGGTCATTCTCTCGCACCGTTCTTTTGCCCGAAGAGGTGGACGTGGATGGCGCGGAAGCAAGCGAGCGCCACGGCATCCTCATGATACGTCTCCCGAAGGTAAACAAGAAAAAAGAGACCAAACTCAAGGTTAGGAGTCGTTAGAGCTAAAAAGTCTTTTGGGCCAGGCCTTCAACTACAACGTTGCAGAAGTTATCCTGTGATATACTCTCTTTTTGCTTAATACTAAGTCTATAAATACAATGAATAGTTACTCAACTCCAATCGCAATAGTAATCGCCGGAGCCCTGATAGCTGGTGCGTTATTCTTCTCAAATGCTGGCCCGTCCGACGGAGACAGTAACCTTTCAGTTGGTACGGCACCCATTGAGCTGCGCGCCGTACGCGCAGATGAGCATCTTCGCGGCAACCCGGAGGCTACCGTCGTTATGGTTGAGTTCTCTGACACGGAGTGCCCGTTCTGCAAACAATTCGATACGACAATGCACCAGGTCATCGCGGCATACGAACCAAACGAGGTCGCATGGGTATATCGCCACTTCCCGCTTACACAACTGCATCCTAAAGCTCCCAAAGAAGCCGAGGCCATGGAGTGCGCGGCAGAGATGGGAGGGAATGATACGTTCTGGGCGTATTCTGACGAGTTATACTCTACGTCAAAATCGAATAACTCGCTCGACATCGGCGTATACAATACACCGACTCCAACGCCGACCGGTCCTGATGGAACTCCTTATTATGAGGAGAAAACACCCCGCAGTGTTTCCGACGCTGGTCGACTAACCGATATCGCCGTCGGAGTAGGCTTAGATAAAGTGGCGTTTGAGGAATGCCTCGCGAGCGATAAATTCGCATCGCTCGTTCAGACTGATTCTGACGAAGCGACGAATTCAGGCGGCAACGGAACGCCCTATGTTGTTTTCATCTCTAAAGAAGCCGTAGGAAAGGACACGAAAGACCTCCTGAACTCCCTCATTCCCTCCGTCGGTCCTGATGCATTTGCCATCTCAAAAGATGGTTTCCGCATATCGATGAGTGGTGCACTCCCATTCGACATGCTCAAACAGATTATCGACTCCCTCCTCAAATAAACTACCGCGCAGCCAAGCTGTCGCGGTATTTTATTTTGAGAACCAC
>CAYPGH010000078.1:0-3177 GCA_964410475.1 uncultured Candidatus Saccharibacteria bacterium | reverse complement strand
GCGATGTAATCCAAAGATATGCGCCGTACGCCGCAGAAAGCACGGAGATGCCGATCCAGACATCGCGGAAATTTACGACAACAAGAAGCAATGCTGATATGCCGGCAACACCGATGAGAAGAGATTTCCACAAACGGCTTCCAGTGAAAGACGCAGACAGAAGCGCAAGAGAAAGGAATAAAAGAAGGCCTATGAAAATGCCGAGGTCATGCCAACTACCAACAACGCTTGCTGTACGCGCTACCAAAACATCTCCGAACGTAAACGAAGGGTACGCAAGACGAACGAGCTGGAACAAAAGCGCCACAGTACTTCCCGCGATGAAGACACTCACAGCGGTAATAAGTCTCCTATTTCCTCGACTTAGGATACTGGAACACACGACAAAAAGCGCGTACAAAATGAAAACGGTGACTACCGTATCCTGATGCGCTTCCCCTCCTATGAGCGACGTGCGCGACGCGCCGGTCGCAATTGCAGAAATGAAATACGCAAGAGGCACAAGAAGTACGGCATAAAAAAGCCAACTCCTCGGCATACGCACAACTTCTTCCGAAAGCGCCGATGCTACCCATGCTACCGTCGCGACCACAACAAGAATTCCTACGAGGAGCATTTTCGCTTGTGCGATGGGGGCCCACACGGTCGGAATGAAGAAGAACGGCAAAAACCCGAACAAAAATAGTAGCGACCAATATGCAACTGATCCTGCGATATTAGTACGTCTCATACGATTGCGAATAGTATACCACAGCAACAAACCCCGCTTTCGCGGGGTTGTCGCTTGTGCATAAGTAAGCCGGATTCTGTTCCGATTCTGCCCACCGAAGGTGGCTGCAGAATCGAGACTCTGAGCGAAGTCGAAGGGCTGGCTCCTCGACTCTGCTTGGGAGTGCTCGATTTTGCAACTGCCTGCGGCAGGCAAAATCGGTAGCAGTCATTTATCTGGGATGAACGTTGCCGTTCACCTCAAGCGGCTCTTCCAGCAGTAATTTCAATTGAAAATTACGGCTGGACACGGCCTTGCACGCAAGTAGGAATTTTGCCGTTGCACCCTTCGACTTCGCTCAGAGCAAGCCCCTTGCTTATACGAAGACTCATCCTTTTCGGGATGTCCTTGCCTCTCGGCTCGGACGTCTCTGTTCGCATCCCTATCCCGCTCTTTCCGGAGAAAGGGCGGGACGACGGGCGTTACCCGCTACCCTGCTCCCCATGGGATAAGAAATTCCGAGTTTTGGACAAATTCGATTTCTCAATTAACACCGAACTTTCCACAAACTCCGACACTCTTATCCCACGGGGGCGTGTCCGGACTTTCCTCCCCGTGAGATAGCTACTCGCTACCTTTGATGCGCGACTTCAGATATCGTTTGCCCCAAGCAGTTTTTAGATACCTTTCTCGAATCAGTGCGTCACTCTTTGACGCAGACGCCTCGTAGTAAACAAGTTTCCACGGGCCTCTGTTTTTTGTCGCGAGCGACTTACCATTTCGATGTTCAACGAGGCGTCTGCGTAAATCACCTGTCGAACCGATGTAAAACTGCTTGGGGCCCCGAAGCACGTACACATAGTACATACCGAGCAATTATCTCACGGGGCGACTGCCTAATGCAGAACGAGATAATACCAAGAATTGACCTGTCAAGCAATGTGTAGTATTTATACGCGCAGTGCAATAGCAAAGAAAGGGAGCAGCCATGGCCGCTCAAATCGCACAGTGTGGAGACAGTGGCGGAATAGTCCTCTACCGTCATAGCGTGACCGGGGTTAGCAAGTTTGCTAACCTTGGCGATGAACTCCCGTCAAACGACGGCGTCGGAGGCCGCTGGGAGGCCCTTGCCTCCTACAACGTGGACGAGAGCGAAACGTTACCAAGCTTCATTACGGTTGTTGACGGAAACTCCGGTCCAATTCTCCGATTCGACGCAAACCTCTTCGCCGAAGTGGGGGTGAAGATCAATCTTCGAGGAGCGGTCGGCGATCGTCGCCTCGTTGAGGGCGGTCTGTTTCGTGTCAGACAAATGGAATGGCGGCACCGCGGAAATGACTGTTATCCGCATGTCGTTATATCCTACGTTGGGTCCCTCGACCCAACCAAACTAATCTACGAAGTCCGGTTCGCATAACATCGCGCCCGACGAAATGAAAAGCGCTCGACGGCCTTTCCTGTCGTCGGGCGCTTTTTCTGCCATCGCTTAGAAATGCTTGCCTCGTCTGGTCACGGTGCTCTTCAATTCGGTACGCTGTGTGTCGGTCAACTGATACCCCAATTTCGGTCCCGGTGTATAAATACCAAATCTGCCTGAAGATGCGACTTGTAATTTCAAACGCAGTCGACTGGCGATGGTATTTACAACGTCACTGAGCGGGAGATCGCCTTCTTGTTCTCCGTAAAAGAAAGATTCAATGCTATCCTGATCGACTAGGGCGCCTCGCGCTTTCTTAAGTATCGTGAGGAGGCGGAATTCCTGCGGTCTCAAATGTATAACTTCGGGATTTCCTTCAATTGAGAAACTACATTTGTTATCTTGAGCCAAACGGATTTCTCTGAAAGGATTCCCAATCAATTCTGATGATCTGCTTGGAAACGACTCGCTGCTCATATTCATCTAAATTATTTCGCAGGTGCCGCCCGCACACGCCAACTCCTTCGCCTGCTCCGTCTCATCCGTACGCTCATACATAACAAGTTTTGAATAATCTATCTGCGGGAATTTCTTCGTGAGTTCGTCATACTGCTTCTTATTTATCGGCTCATAGGGTGCCAAACGATACACGTGATCGCTTCGCGGTAGGAACGAAAGCCCACCAATGATGTCCCAGTTCTCATAGAGCCATGCGACAACCGCAACCCATTCTTCCTCGCCGACAGAAATAGTCGCTGACGGATTGTGCTCCGTGAAATTCATCTTCACCATCTTCCAATATTCAAGCTGTTGAATTGCCGTTAAATCATCCTTGAATACGGAGCCGGAAGGTGCCTTGACAGGAAATTCAAGAACATACGTGTTCGCCTCGTCCGTTGTCTGTCCGACTTCTGGGTTATGTGGAATACCTTGATCATCCACCATTTTGAAAAGCGAATCGGTCGCCGAGATGCGGATACGGCGAATGTAGTACTGCGAGTGACGCGGATGTATTCCTGAAGAACAATCGAATGTATGCGACACTGTTCCA
>CAYPGH010000077.1:0-3210 GCA_964410475.1 uncultured Candidatus Saccharibacteria bacterium | reverse complement strand
CCTAGAAATCCACCTTGCGGACTTCTTTGGCGCGCTCGCCGATGTCTATCGGATAGACACCAGTGAAGCACGAGGTGCATAGCTGATTTTCTGGAATTTCGGTTGCCTGGATTAGGCCTTCGTAAGAAAGAAAGTGCAGCGACGTGGCACCTAAAAATTTTCTCATCTCTTCGAGAGATTTTGTAGCCGCTAGTAGCTTCTCCTGTTGTGGAGTATCAATGCCATAAAAATCCGGATACTTTACGGGCGGCGAGGCGACAAGAAAGTGAACTTCTGAAGCGCCTGCATCAAAAACCATTTTCACAATCTGTCGAGAGTTAGTGCCCCGAACAATAGAATCGTCAACAATTATCACACGCTTTCCGGTAATTATGTACGGCAATGGTGTCAACTTTGCTTTGACCCCTCGCTCACGAACATGCTGGTCTGGTGTGATAAAGGTCCGATGGATATAGCGATTTTTTATGATTCCAATCTCAAATGGAATCCCACTCGCACGCGCAAAGCCAATCGCCGATGGAATCGCCGTGTCTGGAACCGGAATAACTACATCCGCCTTGAGAGAATGCTCTTTTGCAAGCTGAATGCCGTAATTCTTGCGAACCGCATCCACAGATTTACCTAAAAGCTCGCTGTCGGGACGTGCGAAATAGACGAATTCGAAAATATCGAGCTTGGGATTCGATGGTGCTATTTGTTCACTGCGAATTTCTGCTTCGTCCCCACCGGAGGCAGATCCGCCTTTGGCGGAGATAACGAGCATCTCGCCAGGTAGTATCTCCCGCTCGAAGTCCGCGCCGATAGGGGCAAAAGCGCACGTCTCCGAAGCGACGATGTAGCCGCCGTTGAGCCGCGCGAGAGCGAGCGGCCGGATGCCGCATTGGTCGCGCACGGCGACGAGCTTATCTTGCGACATAATGACAAGCGAGAAAGCTCCGGTGAAAAGCGGATAGACATTTTTAATCGCTTCTGCGAGATCGACGCCCTCGCGCATACGCGCCGCTATCGCCTCGACCATCATGCGTGAATCCGAGAATTCTGATGGATCTATATCTTTTGAGCGCAAAAATTGTGCCAGCTTTTTTGTTGTTGGCAAGTTCCCGTTGTGCGCAAGGGCGATCGCGCCGTCATCGGGGCCCGAACAGAGCGAGATCGAATCATTGAGACTTGGGCGCGGGTCGTCGTAAGAAACTTTATGTACCCGTGTAGCGCCCAACATGGGCTGGGAATGCTTCAACTTCGAACCTCCTGTCGTCGAGTAGCGATTGTGCCCTATCGCGATGTGGCCTTTAAGGCCGCCGATGAGCTCGTCGTTGAACACCTGCGAGACGAGACCCATGCCTTTATGGAGCGTGATGGCTGTTCCGTCGGCTGTTGCAATGCCTGCGGATTCTTGTCCGCGATGTTGGAGTGCAAAGAGACCGAAGAAGGAGAGGCGGGCAACGTCTAACTTCTTGCCGTAGACTCCGAAGACCGCGCATTTTTCTTCGAGTCTATCCATAGGTGAAAGCAAAATTGTATCAGAAAGATAGGGAATGTGTAATGCGTATCAGTGTATACAAAGGATCGGGCGCGCGCGGTATTATTAACCGTGCGCGCCCTTCTACGCAGGCCGGTAGAAAAACCAACGTTCCCCATTCTTAGGCACACCGAACGTTCGGCGACCTCCCGATAAGCAGTGCGGACATATCGATTCCGGTATTTTCCGATCCGGACCCAATAACTCCCGCACCAGCTTGATGGGTATCGTGAAAGTCTCCAATGTTACGGGAACAAATCTGAGTTCCTCCGCCGCCCTCATGACCGGCATGACATCGGTCACCAGAAACAGATTCTTGTCAGCAGGCGCGAGAGCGACGATTTCTCTCATGATCTCGCCGCATACGCCGTTGCCTGCGATTGCAGGGCTGACAAACACTGTGCCGACCTCCATCCAGTCCTCTAGCCGCTCCTCATACGCCTGCCAGAGTGCCGCGTATGCCTCGATGCGGTTGCCCGTTCTCTTAGGAACTTCCCGAATAACCGCACAACCCGCATCGTAGCGAGACGATAGCAGTTGCGAAGTAAGACGGGGCAGGTAATATTTGCCGGCCTTAATGAGTGTGTCTGAAAGATCAATCCACTTCTGCTCCATTATTTTCTCCTCATATGAAGCAAGCGACCTCTGGATTGAGGCCGCTTTGGAAAATTTGGAGAATACAAACGCTCTAAGCGGCCTCAATCTTCGAGACCGCTCGTCGACTGTATGTTGCCAGCGTCTTTTTCATGTATTTCATTTCTATCACCCTATATATTTTTTGTCAATTTCAGGAGTTTTTTGTGAAGCGTTGGATTCGCGGCTACCATTTCAGGCGTCCCGAACTTCCACGGATTGCCGTTAGTATCCGTCACCTTGCAACCCGCTTCTTTTAGAATGAGAAACGCGGGCGCGAAATCCCATATCCTGCCGTTTAAAGTCACCATCCAATCTCTCCGCCCGCATGTTACATAACAGGCATTAACCGCCATACTGAAGAATGAACCGAGTTGTATCCGCTTGCGTCGCCCGGCGCGCAGGATGTTCCCGACGAATTTCGCGTTTCTGTTGTTCATGGTCGATGAACCACTCCCAACACTATTCTCGAGAGTCTGAATGCGCGAGCAATTAATTCGCTTGCCATTGAGGTAGGATCCCTTGCCGTGTTTCGCGAAGAACAATTCCTTGGTCGCCGGAATGTGTATCGCCGAGAGCATAACGCGCTTTTTGTGCACAAGCGCTATCATAACGCCAAACATCGGAACACCTCGTGAAAAATTCATCGTTCCATCTATCGGGTCCGCTATCCACACGTACTCGACGTTTTCATTGTGTACACCTCCCTCTTCAGAAATGATACCGTGAGTTGGATACGCTTTTTTAATTCGTCCAACAATGAATTTATCCGCTTTCAGATCCGCTTCCGTAACGCAATCCCATGCGTTGTCGGATTTCATGTAGTGCACACCGTCTTTGCCAAAACGCTTCAAGACTAAAGCACCCGCCTCTTTAGCGAGCTTTTGAATGAAGAGGTCTGCTCCTTGCGGCATGCCCCATCCTACATGAAATTCTAGAAATACTGAAATTGCAGGGCGCGCAAAAAGTCAGTTTATGTACATATGTACATAAACTGACTTTTCGTAAATTGGCTCATTCCGACTCTACAGGGCGTTTACCCTGCGGGTCGGAATACA
>CAYPGH010000076.1:0-3218 GCA_964410475.1 uncultured Candidatus Saccharibacteria bacterium | reverse complement strand
CGATATTGTAAATCCACGATATGATTGAGATACGGGCTCAATCATCTTGAGTTTGCGTAATGATACCGCCTCCCAAGCAGCGCTCGCCGAGATAGATGACAAGTGATTGTCCGGGTGCCGCGATGTGCGGCTCATTGAATCGAACCCGCATTTCGCCATCTTGCTCGAATAGTTCGGCGCGAGCGGGCACCTCGCGATACCGTGCCTCCACTTCGCACTTGAATGGAAATCCGGGCTTTTCTCCTATCCAGTGCATGTCCTCAAGTGCGACATCCCCGCGCGCGGCATCCTCGCGCCTCGTTGAGACGCGGAGCGTGTTCGTTTTCGTATGTATCGAAACGACGTAGTACTGCACGCCCGATTCCCTTTTCTCCGTCTTGAACCCATGCCGCTGTCCTATCGTATAGAGTGCGGCGCCTTCATGCTCGCCGATAATGCGTCCTTTCATGTCGAGCGCAGGACCAGATTCAACGGAAATAAAGCGTGCAAGAAAATCTTTCATGGACACTTCGCCAACGAAGCACAGTCCCTGGCTGTCTGGCCGCTCTGCGTTCGGGAGATTGAAGTGCCGCGCTTTTGCGCGCACTTCTTGTTTCGTCATGCCGCCAATGGGAAAGAGCGTGCGCGCCAACACGTCCTCGGAAAGCGCATAAAGAAAATACGATTGATCTTTTGCTGCGTCCTTCCCTCGCAGTAAATAACGACTTCGTAAGTCGTTATTCTCTTGAATGCGGGCGTAGTGTCCTGTCGCAATGCGGTCGGCTCCCTCACTCTCGGCCCAGTCGAGGAAATCTCCGAACTTAATGTAGCGATTGCAAAGAACATCAGGATTAGGAGTAACACCCAGAGCATAATTTTTGAGCATATCTTCAACAACGCGTTTTTTGTAACTCTCGGAAAGATCAATCTCTTTGAACGGAATACCGAGCGCAACTGCAACGCGCATAGCGTCCAGTCTGTCTTCACGCCAAGTACACTCTATAAATTCTGGTTGCCATATTTTTATGAACGCGCCGACAACGTCATACCCTTTACTCTTCAAAAGAGCGGCCGAAACAGCCGAATCAACGCCACCCGATAGACCGACAAAAACCCTCTTCATCTCGATACATTACCACCCAACGGAGGTTGTAAGCGAGTTCGGACACGTGTCTTGAAATGTGTATCGTGGGCAAAAGAGAGAGCGCTACGGTAACAGGCGCGGACGGCGACCTCGAGAAATATATGCGCCTAAACTAGCGACTACCTTCCCAAATACAACTTTTTTTGCTTAAGGTGCTCTTCGTACGTCTCGCTAAAATGCGTTACGTTATTGCTATCAGCAAGATAATACAGGTAATCATTTGCGATTGGCGTTGCGGCCGCACGGAGTGAATCAAGTGATGGACTTCCGATAGGAGTCGGTGGAAGCCCTCGGACGCGATACGTATTGTACGGCGAATCGCTCGCGAGGTCGGCGCTTGTAAGCTCAAATGTAGTTCTTCCGAGCGAGTAGAGGAATACTGCGTCCACCTGAAGCGGCATGCCGATATCGATGCGCTTCCACAACACACCGGCTATCATGCGACGATCTTTCGTCGTATGGGCTTCTCTCTCAAGAATGGAGGCCATAATGACAATGTCTTCCAGAGACCTTCCGGATGCCGATATCTCTTCCTCAAGTTCGACCGTGCGAGAGTAAAAACTTTGCCGCAACGTGCGCAAGACCAAACGATCATCCGCATTCGGGAGAAAGAAGTAGGTGTCAGGAAATAAATAACCTTCCATCGGTTCTGCCTCCGAAAGGAATCGTTCTTCATCGAAACGCTTCAGGTACGTAGCGAACAATGGAACCATTTCGCGCACCATAGTGCCCTCGGGAACACGTATGCGTATGGGTTCCAACCCGTAGACTCCATATGAAAGTGCACGCGCGATGATGAACACGTTGCGTGGCTCTTTGAAAAAGTAGTCCCCAAATTTTACGTTTCGCTCTCGTCCAAAAACGTACACAGCAGAACGGAAAAGGACAGCGGAACGTACGACCTGTTCGCGCTCAAGAAGTTCCGCTATCTCAGAGAGAGACAGGCCCTCTGGTATTTCAACGAGTTCTCCAGAAGGAAACACACTCGGTGGTCGCACAAAGAGAAGATATGGGATTAAGAGACAGATGACTACGACGGGAACAATTATAAGCGTGCGTCGATTGGCATTCTCGCGCGAGTACGAAAGAAATTGCTCAACAATTGTATGTGTCTTATTCAGCGCCTCTTTCAAAATATGATCAAAGTTCTTCATTGGGAAAAAGTGTCAATCTGCAAATGACGCGCGTACTGGCTGAACCAAAAGTTATTTCGGCAAATTTGGGGGTGGTTCTGCCTTCTTTGCCGGAATGCGTTCAAGACCGGGGCTTGCGATTGCTGAAGATGGCGGATGCCACAGCGTCGCGAGAGCTTCTACCGACATCATGTTGTGCGGTAAGACCCACGGCGTATAAAAATGCGCTCGGCGACGATAACAATCAAAAAAACGCCGCGCCATGTTAATCCAGCGCATATCCCAAAGATCCTGCCACGGATAGTCGAATGGGTTATGCCAGCGACGCGGACGCATCTGGTTTCCCCATTGCGGATTCGCGATAGGACGCCATATCCAACGAATGCCCGTGTAGCTCGCGCCACTGAAAGTATCCGGAGGAGCTATGTAGACGCCACGCGCACCGACGTTGAAAGGAAGCTTTCCCATGTTGCGGTCTATCGCTTTTACCTGCTCTGATTGACGAAATTGCGGAACACGAAGGCCTCGGCGCCATGGCTGCTCACGTTCCTCGGGAGTTTCACCAATAGCCGACAAGCGTATTTTCTCTATTTCGTCCTTGAGAAGCCCAATGTATCTGCTCTCCGTTCCAAACAGCGCCCCTTTTTTGTGCCGCTGATCACTGCACTGTGTGATGACTATCTGCATCCACATTTGCTCTCCCGGTTTTATGGCACTCAAACGCTCAATTACTTGCGCTAAAGGATCCACTTTGTATTCTTCTTTTGGATCTTCGTCAAGTTCAAAATCTATATAGGAGCGAAATTGATATGCGTCGTTGCGCGGCTCGTAGCGCCAATCCGTGCAAAAACATTCGTGTTCGTCAGGATTATAAATAAATTTCGATGCATAGTCCTCTGCTTCCGTGAGCTCAACTTCAGGATACTGTGCGTATATGGCAGATTCAACAACCTCGCGCCATC
>CAYPGH010000075.1:0-3259 GCA_964410475.1 uncultured Candidatus Saccharibacteria bacterium | reverse complement strand
CTGTGCCGCTAAAGAGAGTGAGAAGAGGGCTAACGCGGCGGAGGTCAAGCGCGTATCCGTCCAATCGAAGGCACCCGAGCCCAAAACTACCCGTACGATATGCGCGCGCAAGACTGCGATAAGTGCAATCGCCGGAAGGGACCAGAATAAAACGTGCCGTGCGGCAATTGCCACGTGCCTCACGAACTCATTCTTTTGGCCACCTGCATACGCCGCCGCCAATGTAGGGAACGCGGCCACTGAATACGAGGCGCCGATAATAGAGAGGGGCACGTTGTTTAAATTGAACGCGAACATGAAAACCGCAATGGAGCCCGGTGCAAGCGTGGCCGCGAGAGCGGTTAGGCCCACGAACGCGATCTGATTCACAGACAGAGCCAGGGCACGCGGAACAGATATCGAAACAGTGCGCATCAAAGCGCGCGGCTCGACGATTCTGGGTATACGAAGAAAAAAGCCGTCGCCAACAATTGAGGGAATCTGTATGCCGAGATGAAAGCCCGCGCCGATAACGACCCCCCATGCGAGACCAGGCAACCCAAAGAAAGGATACAGTAGTACAATGCCGCCGATGATCCCTAAATTGTAGAGAATAGGTGAAAGCGCATACAACCCATAACGAGTGCGTACCTGTGTTATGGCGGCAAGTATGTTCGAAAGTCCCAGGAGAATTGGTTGAAGAAGCATTATGCGCGTTAAAGTGACAAGCATTTCGATATGTCCGCTTTCTACGAACTGCGGAAAAAGGACTCCAAGAATGGTGGGGGCCAATAGCGCGACGATACCAGCAACCACAACTGCAAGCACAGAAAATCCGGTAATAACTGTGTCTATGTAATCTTTTTCTCCATCTTTCCCGAGACGTACGAGTTCCGGGATAAGTATGTAAACCGAAACAAGAGCTCCTATCGCAACAAAAAGCAAATCAGGTATACGGAATGCGGCATAATATACGTCGAGTTCGAACCCTGCGCCGAACGTATGCGCAAAAAGGCGATCCCTCAAAAGCGCCAAGAGAGAAGAGAGAAGCGCCGCCCCCGCAAGGATCGAAACGGCGCGCTCAAGTGTCGAAGCTTCGGAAGAAAGAAATCGAAACCCTGCGGCAATTCTTGGCATCGCTCCTGCGCTAACTTTGGTATTATTTTCTTTTTTCATATATCTCTTCATATCGTCGCCAAAAACGTGTCTCTTATGAACTAAAACGTATATCGGCAAAAAAGAAACACCGCTCTCGGTGTTGAAGTGATTATACTCCTGACGATCTATTGGTCGACCGCATTATTATCAGAGGGGGCAAAAGGATTCTCGCCTTTTTCGAGTCTCGCGAGCATTTCCGGAAGTGACGTTACGGAAGGATTCAGAGCAATAACTTCTCGAAGCGCCGTTCGCGCGTCGTCGAATCTTTCGAGCGCCGCATACGAGGCACTTAGGAGAAAGAGTGCATTTGCATAATCATTCTTGAGTCCTACCGCGCGTCCAAGAGCGGCGGTCGAGTTCTCATACTTGCCGCTCACATAATATATAGTGCCGAGATTGTACCAACCAAGCGGATCTTCCGGCACGACACGTACGACTTCTTCCGCGCTTTTTGCCGCCTCCGCAAGATTTCCTGCACGCGCGTCGATCTGAGAAAGAAGGAAAAGCGCCATGGCGAGATTTGGCTTGAGTTCAAGCGCGCTCAAAAGATTAGCGCGCGCAGAAGATTCATCTTTTTTCAACAGATCGAGTTGCGCCAACGCTAATAGAGGGTATGGATTAGTCGTACTACTCTTCCGCGCCTCTTCATATGCAGAACGTGCGCGCTCTTCGGCGCCTTCGACACCAACTCCTGCAAGTTCTCCGTAAAGTCGAGCGAGCGAGAGCCAGTTTTGATAGTTAGTGCTTTCTATGGATACCGCGGTGAGACCATGCTGTATAGTCGATGTCAGAATATTTTGAAGCTGTGTGCGAGCTTCACTGCTCTCATCTCCCGAAACTATTAACTGCTTAAGTTGCAAAAGACCGAGTTCTATCGCGGCGCGGTGTGCGCGGTCATTCGCCGGCAGTACTTTGAGCGCTGTATTCACCGAGCGCGATGCGTTCTCAATATTCTGCGTTGAGTTGTATATGGTTACAGAACGATTCACGAGCATGCCTGAAACGAGCGTTCTTGCGAACTGAAGACCGCCAAAGAGAATTAGGAGTGCGAAAACAGTCAACACACCCACACTGACGTAGTATTTCCACGGATCAAGCGAGGGCGCCCAGACGCGTTCTCTCACGGAACCAGTCAAAAGTTCCCCTGCAACGAGGAACCCAAAGAACATGAACGTGAGCGCGGAGAGCGCGGGGCCAGGAACGTACAGTACGTGGTACGCCGTTAAATACACTGCCGCCCCTACAAGTAGCGAAAGCGTGACGTTCGCTTTTGAGGATTCGGCGCGACGACGCATAAGACTCAGAACGCTCATGAGAAGCGCGAGAATTACCGCTCCCCATGCGACAACGCCCAAAAGACCGACTGTCACGAACGACGTCGGTATAAACCCGACCCCGGAATAAAAGTCAACGTTCCAGAATTCCGTAAAGTTTACGCCAAGCGGTTTGTACATACGCCACTCGCGCGGGAATGTGTTCGGACCGGAACCGAAAAAGATACTGCTTGGTTGAGTAAATACCCTACTTCCCACCGCATACGTTCCCCGCCAAGACGGTCGCACCTCTATATGCGTTATTTGCAAAGCATCCGGAAGCGTTCTCTGCAGAGAAGCGCCTCCGAAAACGAAACCGAGGGAGACAATGGCAAGGACGAACCACCAGAGATAGCGCCGCGAATACCCTGATGAACCGCCAAATTCCCTTTGTGGAGTACGCACTTCCGCCATATCGCCAGGCGACATTCGAGTTGTAACACCCGCACCTTCCAAAGGAGAAGAGTCGCGGCGCGATGTAATCCAAAGATATGCGCCGTACGCCGCAGAAAGTGCAGAGATACCAATCCAGACGTCGCGGAAATTTACGACAACAAGAAGCAATGCTGATATGCCGGCAATACAGAAGAGAAAACATTTCCACCAACGACTTCCAACAAACGACGCGGAAAGAAGCGCAAGTGAAAGGAACAAAAGAAGGCCCAGGAAAATACCGAGGTCATGCCAACCGCCAACAACACTTGCCGTCCGCGCTATCAGAACATCTCCGAACGTAAACGAAGGGTACGCAAGGCGAACGAGCTGGAACAAAAGCGCCACAGTACTTCCCGCGATGAAGACACTCACAG
>CAYPGH010000074.1:0-3264 GCA_964410475.1 uncultured Candidatus Saccharibacteria bacterium | reverse complement strand
ATTGACGACCTTCTCTCTCAAACTATCGAGGACCTGCAAAAAGACCCGGCTATAACAATCGCCATGAAGAAAGGTATCGACCTTCTTCTTGGTCGACTTCCTTCGCAAGACATCGCGCTGTCGAAACTCGCCTAAGGCGCGAGCTTATCTACAAGTGCGAGAAACTGGTCGTTTCTATCATACTCATTCTTGAACATGCCGAATGATGCAAACGCGGGACTAAATAATATCGCGTCGCCCTGTTTCGCAAGTTCGAGAGCTTTGCTGACGGCTTGATCTATCGAGTCGAGCGGACCGTAGGTCGGAGCCGTCAGCTTGTAACTTGTAGCTTGTAGCAAAGAATCTGTTCCAGAGCCAGACAAGAGCACAACGGCCACACATCTTTCATTGGTCTCGGAAACAAATTTACTCATATCAAGTCCCTTGTCTGCGCCTCCGGCAATGAGAATTATATTTTTACCAATAGCGCGCAGTGCCGCTATTGTGGCCTCCGGCGTCGTCGCATTGTTGTCATTGTAAATCTTCACACCACCCACTTCGCGCACGAGTTGTAAGCGACCTTCGACACCTTCAAACGATTCGAGACCGTCGCGACTCTCTTCTTCCGAAAGCCCGAGAGCCACAAGCGCCGCCACAGCCAGAGTAGCGTTCTCACGATTGTGCGTACCAAGGATTCGGAGTTTCCATTTATTCGGGATAGTGTCCGGAACTATTGGGTCAAGAGGCGGCGTCGACGCGCGGATACGTTCGGTAATCGATGCGTTTGCTATCAGCACGTCGCTAGGCTTTTGGAATCGAAAAATATTCGCCTTGTCTGCAAAGTACATATCCATATCGCCTTTGTAGTAGTTGAGATGATCCGGCATGAGATTCGTAATGACAGCGATATGTGGACTTATCTGCAGATCGCCAAACCCTTGCAACTGCCATGAATCAAGCTCGAGAATACAGATGTCTCCTTCTTGCACCTTCGAAAGCATGGCAAGCGTTGATTTTCCTCTGATATTTCCACCAAGATGTGTACGCTTACCTGTCTTTTTGAGTGCGTGGAAAATCATATGTGCGACAGTGGACTTCCCGCGCGTTCCAGTAACACCGACGACAGTTGCTCCGGTTTCGGCCGCATATTTCGCAAAAAGCGCCGTAGACATATACACGGGTTTTCCCGTAGCATGCGCAGCGGCAATTTCCGGAGAGTCGAGTGGAACGCCTGCCGCCTTAACGACCATATCGCAACTTGTAAAGTCTTCTGTGCGATGACCACCAAGATGAAACGTAACGTTCGAATACTTCTTGAGTTGAGAGACCGACTCCGCTAATTTCTCTTCGCTCTTCATGTCCGTCACGAGTACCTGTGCTCCACACTCCGCCAAAAATTCCGTATCTCCTACCCCACGACCAAGAAGTCCGAGGCCGAGCACCGTGATTTTTTTATTCCGAAATGGCTCACAAAAGTCTTTCATGGAGCCACTATACCACTTTACATTCGAAAAAGACGTTTTGCGTTACGTTATGCTCCTTGCGCGAACATCGGTACGGAATACAATGCGCATCCGCGGTTGTTTGTGGAAGTGAGGTGTAATTCCTCCACTGTGCCGCAACGGTAATGTCCCGAGAGAAATCGAGGGAACGAGTCCGGTCTTCGATCAACCGTCCGCCAGCTGGCGGGATCCCGAGCAGGAATGTTGGCGCATACGCCAATCTGAAGAAAACTCTGCTCGGACGCAGAGCTTTTTTATTTATACACAATATGCAACCAAAACACCTCATATTCGTACTTATTGCGTTTACTCTCTTTGGCGGCGGTTTCGCATACGTTACGGCGCCGACGTTAAAATTCGTTGAGACTTATTCGGAAGAAACGCTAGTCCAGGACATAGAGTTTACAGATTCGAAACCGCAAGAAAAAACAGTAACGCGCGCACTCTCATCTCAATCCGTTACTGTTTCTGCACCCTCAGAAGTCGGGATCAGCATTGAACCGACGGCGTTTGCTTCCGATGCGACCATTTATACAATTCCTGTACTCTCGAACACAACAGTGCTTGAGGCCATGAGAGCCCTGGCAACCCTTTCAAACTTCTCTTTCTCTGGTAATGATTTTACTGGCCTCGGATTTTTCGTGGATGAAATAAACGGTCTCAAGAACGCTGGCGGCTTTTACTGGACCCTTTTTATCAATAACACGCTCTCCGAAAAGGGCGCGTCATCCGCGGAAGTGAAGCCCGGCGACGTTGTGGAGTGGCGGTATCAAAAAGGCGTATGAGTATTCGCGCGCGCACATTGGTTGTTTTATCAGCAGTTCTTTTCTTCCTCGTACCCGTTCCGCCGGCATTCGCGGATCTTCCTTCAGTAAACGTCCCGAAAGATTGCGCGGTTACCGATACCGACAGCGCCTCGCACTCGTATTCCGGGACCTATCTTGGCATCTGCGCGCTCGAAGCGGCAAGAGCGCAAGGCGCCATACAGGCGTATACGCTCCAGAATTTCTCGTTCGGTCTCTTCCTCGCGAGCATGAACGGAATTTCACCATCCGACACGGAATTCTGGAACATCGCCCTAAACGGCACTGACGCCTCGGTGGGGCTCTCCGAACTCGTACTCGCACAAGGCGACACACTCACGTTCCAGCTGAAAGATTTCATCGAGAATACCGACATCGGCGAGCCCGTGGCTTTTATCGTTTCCCTTCAAAATTCCGGAGAGAGCGGTGGCGGAGGCGCCGGTCAGATAGTAGTGACGTTCGACGTCCCGGCGGCGCTCGCGTTCCTCTCAGAGAAGCAGAAAGAAGACGGTTCTTTTGGTGAAAGCTTTATTACCGATTGGGTAGCTATCGCACTTGCGAGCATATCCGGCCAGGTCGCGGGCTCTTCCGACGCAGAAACTCTTGTGCGTACGTATCTTCTTACAAGCGCTCCTACAATGACTGCCGTTACGGATTACGAGCGACATGCAATGGCACTTATGGCGCTTGGCATAGATCCGTACATTGGGACTGCGACCGATTACATTACGCCGATCGTCGAATCATTCGATGGTATACAAATCGGGCACCCATCCCTTGTAAACGACGACGTCTTTGCGCTCTTCCCACTTCCAAAAGCCGGGTACGAGTCTGATAGCGACATCATTTCGAGCACTATCGCTTTTATTCTCACAAAGCAGGGCGCAAATGGTGCCTGGGAAGAAAGTGTGGATTTGACCGCGGCCGCGATTCAGGCGCTTTCTCCTTTTTCTAAAGTACCGGGGGTCGCAAACGCTCTT
>CAYPGH010000073.1:0-3350 GCA_964410475.1 uncultured Candidatus Saccharibacteria bacterium | reverse complement strand
CGCGCTCCTGGCTTTTTCGCATCTTCACAGCCGAAACCGCCTCCATCGCGCGCGTGACGGTTGAAGTCTTTTTGACAGACTGGATCTTCGTTTTTATGTTCTTAAGGGACATTATTTGAAAAGCTCCTTATGCGTCAACTTGAAACCATCGAACGCCTTACCTAGGGTTTTTTTCAACTCGTCCGAAAGTGCTCCAGCTTCCTTTATATCTTCCAATACTTCAGAGTGTTTTGCATCAAGAAAATCAAGCAATTTCCCCTCTGCTTCGCGTACACGCTCAATTGGAACTCCACTGAATAGCTTTTGTACCGCAGCATAAAGAACTACGACTTGCCTCTCCATGGGAATAGGAGAACCGTTCTTCTGCTTCAAAATCTCCACCATGCGCCTGCCAGAGTCGATGCGATCAGCGGTCTCTTTATCCAGATCCTGCGCAAATTGCATGAATGCTTCCAGCTCACGAAATTGAGCCAATTCGAGCTTTAATGTGCCCGCCACCGATTTCATTGCCTTCGTCTGTGCGGCGCTCCCGACACGAGAGACTGAGATGCCGATATCGATTGCTGGCCTGACGCCTTTGTTGAATAGTGACGAGTCAAGAAATATTTGTCCGTCTGTAATAGAAATAACATTCGTCGGGATGTAAGCAGATACATCGCCCTCCTGCGTCTCAATAATTGGAAGCGCGGTAATTGAGCCGCCACCTTTTGCATCAGAGAGACACGCCGCGCGCTCCAAGAGACGTGAATGCAGGTAGAAGATATCGCCTGGATACGCCTCGCGTCCTGGCGGACGACGAAGAAGTAGAGAGAGTTCTCGATACGCAACAGCCTGTTTGGAGAGATCGTCATACACCACCAAGACATCTCGTCCCTTGTCCATGAAGTATTCGCCTATCGCAACACCGGAATATGGCGCCAAGAACTGAAGCGCCGCGGGAGCGGATGCCGGAGCATCCACAATAATGGTGTATCCGAACGCGCCTGCATCTTTCAATTGCTGGACGATGCGCGCGGTCTTCGATTCCTTTTGACCGATAGCAACATAGATACAGATTGGGCGCGATTCTTCCGGCTCAAAACGCTGGTTGATTATGGTGTCTATCGCTACTGTCGTTTTTCCTGTTGCACGGTCTCCGATAAGAAGTTCGCGCTGACCACGACCAATAGGGATCATTGAGTCTATCGCCTTGATACCAGTTGAGAGCGGCACCGAAACAGACTTTCTGTCGATGACACCGAACGCCTGTCGTTCAACGGGCATCATTGTCGTATTTTTAAAAGGACCCTTACCGTCTATAGGCTCGCCAAGAGCATTCACGACTCGACCCAAAAGTTCCTCACCCGAGGGCACAGAAAGGACGCGGCCAGTCGATTTCACGGTCATTCCCTCCGATACACGAGCGGTGTCTCCTAATATCGCCGCACGCACGCCGTCTTCTTCGAGGTTTAGCAAAAGTCCGTAAAGAGACCTTTCGGCACCCATGGCATCCTTAAGGGATTTGCCTGCCGTCTCTTCGAATTCGACAATTTCGCTCATGACGGCCATTGAAAGACCATCTATTGCGACGACACCATCTCCAACAGAAACAACGCGCCCCGTATGCTCAACCTTTTCTTTCGGTTCGTAGCGTTCTATCTCCTTAATTATCTTTTCTATAGTCGCGTTATCCATAAATCATGTGCTAACTGTTCTCCGGCACCAATTTTGAGCTTCTGAATTCCCTGTTACTTGCGCTGGCATCTGTTTAAGATTGTAGTTTTGCATATTTTCCTTCCGTTTCAAAATTGGTGCCGGATTATGTGAAATATATTCGCTACGCTCTTTATTTCACTATGAGATTATATATCGAAAGTAGGTGTTTTTTGAAACTTGTGTCGAGAAGTCGCCCCCTCCCCTCCAAACGCCAACCGCCAATGAGTGAATCATCAGTCCGCACTTCGACGTCTGCCTCCGACATATTGAGTTTGGAGAGAGCAGAAATAGCCTCTTTATGTGCGCGTTCGTCACGTATATTTGAAAGAGTAATACTTAGAACGTTTTTTGCATGTTCGCGTGCGGCAAAACGCCCGAACGCGCGGCCTATTCTTGAAAGAAGCGCTGTGCGCCCGCGTTCTTTAAGAGCTGATCGAAGCGCTGCGACGGCAGTCTTCGGCTCTTTACCGTTTTCTATCACTTTCCATAAAGCCATTGCGTACGCTTGTTCCATGTCAGTTATTCTTTCGGGCGTTCGGTCGTACGAGATATTAAGAATTTGTAAACCGGCTCATTCCGACACCCGAGGCGCGTGACCCTGCGGGTCGGAATGCGCTCCCTGCGCCAGAGAGCGCAGGGCGTTTGCGACGGTTTCTGGCTCCTCGGCTCGAAAGTGCAAAAGCGCGCTTTTGCATTTTGCTCGCTCTACGTCGCCAGTAAATCATTTGATTCATAGCAACTTCTAAGCCGACTGCTTACGAAGAACTTTTTCTGCCGCGAGCATAGCAGCCTGTGCTATCTCCTTTTCGCTCCTAATCAATGCTTGACGTTGTGCCTCCGTGGCCCGCACATCAGCGTCTTTAAGAAGTGCTTCCGCCCTCGCCTCCGCTTCTCGCACGAGTCCGCTTCCTTTCTCTTCCGCGCTCTCGCGTGCCAAGGCGACTATCCTTTCCGCCTCCCGTGAGGCGTTGGCCACTATTTCTTTGCCTGCCGTTTCCGATGCCGCAAGTTTTTGTAACGCTTCTTCCGCATTCCGTACACCCTCTGCTACCTTTTCGCTACGTTCATCAATAATACGAAGAACGGGCTTGTAAAGGAAGTACGTTAAGACTACAAGCAAGAGTCCGAAGTTGAAGGCTTGCATCAACAGCAGTTTCCAATTTACACCAAAAACTTCGAATAATTCTTGCATAGCTTCCAGCTCCCAGCTTCTGGCTTCTAAAAAAAGCCAAAGCTCAAAGCATTCAAAACTAGGTAAACTTGATGATAAAACCTATAACAAGAGCAAAAATTGCCAGAGCGTCTGTCACAGCAATGCCGATGAACATGGTCGTCTGGATTTTTCCCGATGCTTCAGGATTCCTTCCGATGGCCTCAAGCGCTCTCCCCACTAAAATACCCAAACCTATACCAGGCCCGATGACACCGAGTCCGACGACGAGCGCCATGCCTAGAGTTTTCGCTACTTCAATGTCCATAATTAAACTAGCTTCGAGCTGATAGCTTCTAGCTTATAGTTAAAATCCAATAAATAGATATGGCCATTCTAGCATGCTTTTCCCATCTCTCAATGCGCTCCGCCCGCACACTGGCTATAAGGTTAGTGTGCGGGTTCCGCAACCGCGAGTTTCAGGAAGAAGAGCGTAAGAAGGGCA